>CAZAZO010000150.1:0-2435 GCA_964489675.1 Candidatus Woesearchaeota archaeon
GGATACCTATCAAAGGCAACACCATCACCGCAGGTGACTTTAATGGCCATTGTGGCCTGTGGGATGATGAACAACCAAGCGATTCAAGAGGTGATTATATTGTGGACTGGATGTTGGAGAATGATTTGTCGTGTATGAACGATGGGTCACCAACAAGAATAAACCGAGGCACGGCCGGCCTTAGTACTCCCGATATATCATTTGTCAACCAGGAAATCAGTCAAAAGGTCACGTGGAATGAAGTAGATGACACAGATATGGGTTCGGACCACCTACCCATAGTGATAGAGATAGCTGACGGCACCACTCAATCCATTCTGAATGTGCCTTTCAGAACGCGCTGGAGTAGGAAGAAAGCCGACTGGGCAGCTTACAGGGAGCAAATTGAAGATGAGATTGACTCCCTAAACCTGAATTCCAGACAGATGACGGACAGGGTAAACACATTTACAAGTCTGCTTATCACATCTGGGAAGAAGAATGTTGGGAAGAAAAAGAAGAGATCTACTGGGAAAATTAAAAAAAAGGTCAATAAAAGAAAAAAAGAATATGTAATAATAACTAGAAAATTAAGAAAATATCTTTCAGAATTAAAAAACCAAGGAAATTTAACAAGAGAGGAAGTTATTGAGATAAGGAAAAAAATAAGAAACAGGCAATTCAAGAGCAAAGCTAATTTAAAACAATATTTAAAGGAGAATAAAAAATGAATGACCCCGTGCTAAAGCACGAGGTATCGACAACATAAAAACAAAATGGAAAAATTAAGAAACCCAAGGTTGAGAAGACTTAATGTAGTGGTCAACAGCATCGATAGTTGTATTACCGACGCTACGAAAGAATTTTCCAGGACTCCAGAAATGTCCTTTTCTAAAATGGTTTCTAAGCCAAGGATGTTTTTTGAAAAGTTTAAAGGAGCTATAACCTTTAAACAATTGGAGGGCAAGACTAACACTCATAGTTGGAGGCATCTCAACAAACAAGTGAATGTGATCAACACCGATGTGAAGCTCATAAATTTTGAATCCTTTTCTATAAGCTACTTGCCTCAAGAAGAATTCACAATCCATTCTGAGCCCATAGAACTTGAAGGGGTCTTTGGCATATTTAATTTTCCAGACAAAATGGAAAGCATTTTGTCCAAAGCTATGTTTTCTAGATTTCAAATCCATTTTTTATCTCCAGAACATAGTTCTAACTATATTCATCAATTTAATTCAGAAGGTCTAGTATCCAGACCTTCTGTTAATAATCAATTAAAAGTATTAAATCTTGAGGACGGCGATTCCTCACCTAACTTAAAAGTTGGGGTATCCTCGCCGTGGATGTAATGAAAAAATTGATGCTATTTTTTCTAGTGATTTGGCAAGGGCTGCTGATACTGCTAAAGAAGTTTCAAAATTCCATAAGGTCCCTTTAGATTTTGTTAAAGAATTAAGAGAAAAATATCTTGGAGAGTGGCAAGGTAGAAAGAAAAAAGATTTGGGATTTACAAGTAACACTAGTTTGGTAACTCTTTTCCCAAAAGATGGAGAAACTTCAGAAGAATTATTTACCAGAGCAAATAATTTTATCACTAAAATATTTTCTGAACACAAGGGTAAAACAGTTGCTTTTGTGGCTCATAATGGAATAATTAAAGCATTAATAACCGCTATAAATAGAAAATCTCCTGAAGATATTAAGTTAGTGGAAAACATGGAGAATACTTCAATTACTATTTTTGAGACAGATAAAGACGGAAAATTATATATGAAATTATTTAATTGTGCAAAACATTTAGATTAATTATTTCTCTTGCTTCTTTATCTTATTTAATTCTCTTTGATTTAAAAACCAAAAGATAACAGCTCCAATTAAAAACAACCAATCAACTAAAAAAGACAATACAATAAATCCTATTGCAATTAAAGAATAAATTACAATTCTTGGACTTTTGATTTTTATTTTTCTTTTCATGAAAGTTAAAAGAAAAGATTATTTAAAGAACTTTTCTTTAATAGAATTATGAAATTAAAGGTGAAAGTAGAAAGTATATTGGTTGGGCTTGGTTTATTATTAGTTATTGGGATTTTTTCTTATACTGGTATAACTGCAAATACTGTTTCTAGTTTTGGAAATGATATGATGGGAAATGAATATGAGGGTGTGATGGGTCCAAGTGGTGGAGAATTTGAAGGTGGTGGTCAAGGACCAAATGAAGAAGAAATAAAATGTATGCAATCTTGTGTTTCTATTGGATGCGGAGATGGTGATCAGGCTTGTAAGATTGCAAACTCAGAAGCATGTGGTGCTACGTGTGGAGTTGATGTTAGTGGACCACCAGAACCAGCTGATAAAGGTGAAGCTTGTATGCAAGAATGTATTGTTGTTGGGTGTGAAGAATATGATTTTAAATGTCAAAATAATAAAATGGATGATTGTGAAATAAAATG
>CAZAZO010000151.1:0-2419 GCA_964489675.1 Candidatus Woesearchaeota archaeon
TGAAGAGATAGGAATTTATCTGTGGGATTTACAATTTTATATTTACGATTGTTCCTCACCATCCTGTCAAATTCGATGAATCCTGTTGCTTTAAATATTGCGTAAAGGATTAAAGTACCAATTCTAATTTTCTCTCCTTTAGGAATTTTTACATAATTATTTTGCTTCCGCAACCACTGCTCTAATTTTGCTCCCGTAAGATTCTTAGGTGTCTGTAATAGCGTGGAATTATGTTCTGCTTCAACAATATTCCCCAACTTTAATGAAAGAGAAAATAATTTCTTTCCCGGCTCCAGGTAATTTAGAACTGTTGAGATTCCAATGAAGGCTAGAACATCATAATCTAAGTACAATTCTATATTTGGAGCAGGCTCTAAATCCTTTAGCTGTTTAGAAATATTTGCTACATTCTGTCGGATGATAGTGGAGCCAACATTGGAAATAGAGGTTAGTTTATGCTTCTCTAGAGATTCAAGTTGATTTTTGTAACGTTGAATTCCTAGTTGTTCGAGTTCTTTTTCCTGGTTTGAAAGTCTTACCATCTATAAGTATTTACCCCCATTAAAATTATTTTTCATTAATTTTTTCTTCCGCATCCTCAAAGGAAGCCTCGAGCTTACGACGCTCTAAGAAATCTAAGAACCTCCAGAGCTTGTCAATATTGTCAAATTTCACCGCGGAATGCTTGAGAAACCTTAGGGAGCTTATAAGCTCGTCTTCTACTTCAAATCGTTCTATATCATACATCATTAATTTTTTCTTTTGCTAAAATTGGGTTTACGTTTACCTGATTTGTAAGGTTAAGCGTGATTTGTGTTTTCTTAACTGTCCACCTACACGAAAACTAACTGGTTCAAAGCTAAACTCAAACAAGCCAGGGTAAATTTCCTCAATTATCTTTGCTCTTTCTGCAGTTGAAACCTCTACTTGATGGAAGTTCTTATCTGTACCCTTACTTAAATTATAAGTTTTGAGCTCATCTTTAGACAAATATCTTCTGGAAGGAATACCTAATTGTTTAAGAAATTCTGGACGAACAGTTAGGTATTTACTGGAGCAATTCTTTAGTTTGGCTGGAATATACTTTTCCTTTAGCCATTGAGCATGTTTTTGCTTTTCCTCGTTGTTCTTCAAAACTTCTAACCTAGAAAGGTTTAAGCTGGAGAGATACCCTGATTGCTCCTCTTTAAAAGACTTAGTTTTGTAATGATTAGCCTTTAGGCTATCAGGGTACTCTTCTTGTTCTGGCTCTTCTTTACCAAAAAGCTTCTTTACTTGGTTTGCTAGGTCTTTGTTACTAATCATTACTCCTTATAATAGTCTTGAAGTCTGGACAAATATTCTTTTTTTCTTTAAATCTTTAAATTACCCAGACGACCCTTAGGGAGTCTGGATACTCTTTTCTTCTTCTTTTCTTTCTTCAATACTCCTAGTACTATGTACCAGTAGTATAATATTACTATTAGTTACCCTTACACAAAATAAGGACTTACGAACGTTTTTTAGTAAAGTGTCCAGAATTAACCAATTTCATAAGGGGTTTACTTGATTTCATAAGGGGTTTACTTGATTTCATAAGGGGTTTACTTGATTTTATTTAAGAATTATAATAAAAATATAAAAATATTTGTAATTTCTCCGAACTCAGAGGGTATCTACAGTGTAAGGAAAAATAAATATTCTTTGCAAACCCAAAAAATGACTATAATTAAAGAGACAAAAGACCCACGAGGCAACAAAATGAAGAAATCAAAAGTTCCCAAATATAAAGCTTATAAGGCTTACAAAGTAGATGGAATCATGGGTAAGCGTTGTAAGAGGTGCGGTGATTGGCACAGACTTGAAGAATTCCCAAAGAAAGGTCACGTTTGCCAGGAATGCCACCAATGTAATCGCAAGTATTGGATAAATGGCTCTGATTACTTATCTTGTTCTTGCTGCAAAAAAATAAAATCTTTTGATTCTTTCCAAAATCAAGCTAGGAGCCTTTATGGGAAGCAAGCTTTTTGCCGTAAATGTCAGGTTACTTGGTGTAGAAAAAACCAACAAGATAATGCGTATCCAGTAGTTTACAAGTTGAGTCTTATTAACAAGGATGGCTCTTGGTTCTACTATGGCTCTACAGGTAACATGATGCTGCGTAAGTTTAACCATATTAGTGACTTGCGCCTGAATAAACTCAATGGTAAACTTCAAGACAAGTATAACGAAATGCCTTGTAAACTGAAGTTTGAGGAGATTGTACGACCCAGTGCTATTAAAGTAGCACGGGAATTAGAGTCCGACCTTATCTCAAAGGTTCTAAACAAAGACCCTCGTAACCTCAACTCTAGAAATTAAAATTATGAACACACTTAAAAACACACTCATTACACTCTTTCTATTCACAGCCATTGTAATGGCTTCTCTAAGCCTTGGG
>CAZAZO010000152.1:0-2415 GCA_964489675.1 Candidatus Woesearchaeota archaeon
CATATTCTACTCCCATATACAGCCCAAACATACTCACTCCAGTTAATGCCAAACCGCCCACCGCACCCACCGCACCTTTTAAAATCTCAATACGATCTTTAACTAAATCCCTACTGCTAACCTCATGATTTACTCTCTGACAAAGACTTCTGCGTCTCATTCCATCTAATTGTTTTCTCAGCCGCATTTCTCGCTCTCGTTTTTGTTTTTCCATCTTAACTTACCTTGCTATAGTAACAACACCCAAACTTTTAAATACTACTTCCTCCTTAGGGAGTAATAATATGGAGAATGAAAAAGTTTTAGCCGAAATCGGGTTTACCCCTGGGGAAATAAAAGTATATTATGCTTTGTTTGATTTAGGAGAGACTACTGTTGGACCAATTTCAAAAAAGTCTGGAGTAACACATGCGAAGGTCTATCCAATTTTAGAAAAACTAATAACTAAGGGACTTGTGACACATACTATAAGGGATGGTAGACAAAACTTTTCGGCGACAAACCCCAATAATCTTCTTGAGTTTATAGAGGACAAACAAAGGAATCTTCAGGAAGAAAAAGATAGGGTAAAAAAAATTATCCCTCGATTATTAGAAAGGCAGAAAACGAAAGAAGAAACACAATATAGTAGGGTGTTTGAGGGAACCAGGGGACTTAGGGCACTATTTTATGAATTGTTCAACCAGGGGGCCGAGAAAGAAATCTTAGTTTTTGGATTAAATGAGCTGCTGGAGAAACCTTCCTTCATAAACTTCTTCGCCTTTTACCATGATCTTAGAAAAAAGAATAAAATTAAGTTAAGACTTTTATTAGATAAAGGGGCAGAAAAAATAATTAAAAAAGAATACTTTCCTGGTAAGATGTATGCTAAAACGGACAAAATAAAATATACCAATAAAGAATTTCCAACGGGTGTTTTTATTTTTGAGAACCATGTTATAAGCATAGTCTCTGAAGATAATATTACGGCGTTTGATATAAAATCAAAACAAAATGCTGAGCGGTATAAGAAATTTTTTGAGGGGATTTGGGAGAGGGCTTAATTCTTTATCTCTTCGCTAACCACACTTCCGTGTGTCATGTTGTTTAACTTGTCGTAAAAATCCATGATCATTGCCGTTGGAACTTCGACGATTGCGTCTAGGTCGCCATTGTTTTGCCAAGCTTCTTCTTTTATGTATTCTTTAACAATGCCGTAAGACTTTGCTGCATAAAGAACTGGAATTCTTAGTTTTACTTTTTTAGTCTCAATACTCAACGGCAAGACCTTTCTTAGATGGTCAATTATTTCTCCTAGTTGTTCTTCTACTGGCTTATTCTTAACGTTAATATGTGCTTCATGAAGTGCTTTCATAACCCTGTCGGGCGTATAGGGCCTGCCTTCTGGGCTTACTGCGCTTCTAACAAGAGCGTCTACCACTTGTTTATATTTTTGCTCTTGCTCATTATTCATAAACTCAGTAGTTTTAACCACCTCCCCACCTTTGATAATTTTTTCTGCTACTTCCATGACGTCACTAGTTCCAAAATTATTCTCCAAAACATCTGTGCCTGCATGCTCTCCTGATTTTAAATTATGAAAGATAGCGTCGGTCAAAACTGCTGCACTAAGATTTCCTTCTCCTTTTTTGACTTTTAGCGCTTCTTCTAAATCAACTAAGATCTCAAAATGTTTTCCGCTTTTCGTCACTCTTGCTGTTGTTTGTGCCATATTATATATAATTCATCCAGGTTTATTAATGTTTGGGGCTTAATGCCCTCTCTTCAGTCCATACCAACATATCCCCGGAAGAAATTCATCTGAGAAGCCATCTCTTTCCTGTATTGAACAAGCCCTTCTTAGCTTTTTTGCAAATGCTGGGATAAAATCACCCCTACCAAATCCTTTAATGTATAACATATCTCCTGTCCCCAACTTCCCTACGGCACTTTTCATAGCCTCTGTTACCAGCCCCCTATAATCCATTGTTGTTACTGCCATCTTGATTAATTTAAGGTCTCTTGATATTTAAGAATTTATATTCTCCAGAATAACAATGATGGGTTCTACAGTTCAGAACTATCTCTTATCGGGTGCACTAGCAATCAAACTTGCTCGTCGCCCAAAAGAATCGTAAATGCCTGGAGGAATGCCCAACTTTCTACCCTGCGCTGGAACATAATAATAACTACCCTTTACTAAGTATCCAGATCTTCTAATTGCCGACATTCTCTCTCTGTGATTCATTTTATCTAAAATTCACTACCCTTCTTCCTAATCAGCCCCTTGTCTTTGTCTAAAATACCAATATCAAATCTAGAAGCATCAAAGTCATCTCCTTGGACATCTTTGAATATTTTTAATGCTAATTTGATTGCGTCTTCAGTACTTAAACCCTCTTTGAATTCTGCTCTTAACTTTTCCTTAATCTCGAT
>CAZAZO010000153.1:0-2414 GCA_964489675.1 Candidatus Woesearchaeota archaeon
AACCCAACAATTCGGAGCAAGAGGAGATTTCCCCATACCTGGAAATTATTTTCCTCAGAATAAAGAATGTTATTCAGATCATCAGTGTGATGACAATTGGGATTGTAGTGCTGACAGTTGTTTGGGTAGTGTTTGCTTAGTTGATTATTCTGATTGCGAATGTCAGTTTACGTCAGACTGTGATGATGGAAATATCTGTACAACCAATATGTGTTCAAATGGAGAGTGTGTAACTGAAAATAATCAAAATACATGCAGCGACGGTAATTTGTGCACATTTAATGATGTTTGTTCTGGGGGTGTATGTAGTGGGATACAAAATACATGTAGCGACGGATGGGACTGTAGTGTTGATACATGTAATTTAATTGATGGGTCTTGTTCTCATGTGACTGACTCTTGTTCTTGTGCTGAATCTTCAAGCTGTGACGATGGAAATATTTGTACAACTAATACGTGCTCAAATGGGCAGTGTACAACAGAGAATAATAGTGTTTCTTGTAATGATAATAATAATTGTACAATAAATGATGTTTGCTCTGGGGGTGTTTGCTCTGGTGTTTTAAAAGATATTAGTGATGGTAATTTATTAACAATTGACAAATGTCTTGCAAATGGGACAGTGATTCATACAAGGTCATTTAATATAGAGGAGCATCTGGAGAACAAAGATAGTAGCGTAGATTCTTCTTTGGTCCCTAGTGAATCTACTTTGTCTGGGATGTCGAATACGGAAAATGAGCTAAACCAATCTTCTAGCTCTTCATCGACGTCTAAAGAGGGTTCATCTACTACGTCTTCTAGTCAGGGGGATGATGATGGCGATAATGTTCGTTCTTCAATTATTGTTCTGGTTGCTATTTTGGCGTTAGTGGCAGTAGGATTTATTATTTTTATCTTGCCAGGATTTCTTAAGAAAAATAATGGGGCAGCAAATGGAAGCATCCCTGTAGAACCTATGAGTAAAATGCCACCAAGAAGACCTCGGAGTCGTTCAGTGTCCAGAATGCCGCCAAGGAGGACTCGTAGAAGATGAAAATTAAAGTAAGATTTGTATTGTCTTTCTTGTTATTACTTAGCATAATTGTTGTAGCAATATTTCTAATTGAGCCAAGGACAACAGGGGAGGTTATTTTAGATTCAGAATCATATAGCGCGGAGCAGATTGCGGTTTTTAGACCAAGTGTGATGGATTGGTTTATTAGAACTGAAAATGGGACTACTAGAATTCATTATGGAGCAAAAGGAGACATTCCAGTTCCAGTAGATTACAATGGCGATGGTCAAACAGATATTGCAGTTTATAGGCCAACGGATAGGTCGTGGCATATAAGGCTAGATATAGATGATATAAATCACCTAAGGGAGTATTCTTACCCGAAGGGGAATGGGGCATATTATTATAAAATCCCAGGAAATAATGAGAATGATATTCCGGTCCCAGCAGACTACGACGGTGACGGCAAAGCAGACATAGCAGTTTATAATTCACTTTTAGGCAATTGGCATTATATTGATGAGAATAGCGTTAAGCAATCAAAAACATTTGGAGATTTTGGAGATGGTATAGTCCCAGTTCCAGCAGACTATGATGGTGATGGGAAAATAAATCTTGCAACTTATAAAAAAGACACGGCAGATTGGAAGGTTTTATATGCAAATGGAACGACTAAGAGTTATCGGTATGGATGGGATAAGACTGTTCCGGTCCCAGCAGACTACGACGGTGACGGCAAAGCAGACATAGCAGTTTATAATCCTAAGGCTAATAAGTGGCATGTTAGAGAAATTTACAATGCGGAACCAGGACCATCCATAGAAGAAGGGAGGGCCGTGGCTGTTTCTTCTCCATTTGAGTTTAGAGAAAAGGGGCAGGGTGGGAAAAACATTGGAGATTTAGGAGTGGAAGAAGTTGTTGGATCAGTCGGATATCATCAAATTGATATAGCAACAGATACTAAGAATCAACCACACATAATATCAGCATCTCCGGTGAACTTTTTTCACAGAGTCGGGAATTCTTGGACTCATCAATCGGGGAATAATTTGGGAATAATTTGGTATTCAACGGGTGTTGCTGATATAAGTATAGATGAAAATGATAAGGCATGGTATTCTGGAAGTTATATTAAATGTGCTGGTTGTGATGCGGGGAATTGGATGGCCTCTATTGATGATGTGAGTACTGCTTCCTCAAACTCAAGATTTGATTTTCATGTTAGAAATACATTTAAGAGCGCATGGGATACTGGATTTGTCTGTGACTCAGATATTGATCCAAATAATCCTAATGCAATGTATTTATGGGGGGGTAGCGGTATTATGGCAATAGAAGGCAATGGTGGTCGTTCTTGGAGAAATATAATTAATGCGGGAAGAACGGGCGGAGAAAACAAAGCATTTAGAATAGCAAA
>CAZAZO010000154.1:0-2401 GCA_964489675.1 Candidatus Woesearchaeota archaeon
ACGGAATCCTTTTGAGGGTATTGGAAAACCTGAACCACTTAAACATGCTCTTTCCGGATACTGGTCCCGCCGAATCAATGATGAGCACAGATTCGTTTACAAAATGGCTGAAGATTCAATTCATATCGCGCAATTACGTTACCACTACTGATCATTTCTTTTAGTCCCAACGATCAAGCTCATGGGACGCTGTTTTTTTCGTTCCCGTGCAGCGCTATGTTAGGCCACGCGATCTTTATTAGGTTTAAAAAAGTTATTGACAACTGTCACGTGACAGATTACAATATTTGAACATACGTGATCGGTTAAGACGTACCCAAAAACCTTCTGAAATAATATAACTCATTGAATAAAAAGGATAAAAAGAGAACTCGGGTAATTCTTAAAATGTATGTAAATAATGTTTGACGTACTGATAATATTTAGTGTATACTCCTTTCAAATTCTAACACTGAAAGGAGGATGAAATGACTGAGTTTAATAACTATGTAGAATTTCAGCGGGAATTATTGCAAGCTCAACTTAGAGTTGTTTATCGCCATCAACGAAAACAAGTGCCTCATGGGCAAAAACTAAAACGTACGTCAAATCTAACTATCGTTGAAGACATACTTCAAAACTCCGACCAACCTCTACACATCTCAAAAATTATCCAGATTGCTCAAAAAGACTATAATGTCAATTTGGAAAAAGACTCTATCGTCTCTGCGTTAATAAAAAAAATTAATGTAGGAAAAATTTTCGTCCGTGTTGCACCCAATACATTTGCGCTTAAGATCAATACAGAAACAGTTGATGAAGGAGGTGCATTATGAGTTTTGTTCATAAACTGAATACGTTGCGTAAAGTTCTTGGCATCAATGATCACTTTCAGCGGGAAAAAAAATCTCTCTTTTCGAAACCGTTGTATCCTTAATAACGACCTTCTCCGTTTGTGGAAAGAAGAAGAGTATTGCTGATGCCCATAGAAATTTTGTAAAACATACCGGAAAAAATGTTTCCAGAAGTAGCTTCTGGGAACGAATCGCAAATAAAAGACTCTTGGATTTCATTGAAAAAGCTGTCTTGGAATTCTCCTTTTGTATACAGGAAAAGGCCCTTTCAAAACTTTCATGGCTTTCTTTATTTGAGGATGTATTTATTTACGATGCATCCCCTATACGACTGCCGGCCGGGTTATCAAATATATTTCCCGGCAATCGAAAAAATCACAGCCCTGCCTCCTTAAAATTAAGCGCCCTATACAGACTGAGTGTAAGAAGCATCGAGTGGATTAAAATTAGCGCCCAAAAGCCACATGACAGCAAGTTCCTTCCAGATTTGAATCAATTAAAGGGGTCTTTGTTTCTATTTGATCTCGGCTACTTCAGTCATTCTTTTCTGCATCAACTGTGTGAAATCGGAGTCTGGTTTGTATGCCGTTTAAAAGCAAACTCTGTCCCAATAATAACAAAAGTCGTCAAGGGTGTGGCAAAGCGACACATTGGGCGACCGTTGGACAAAAATGTTAACCTGAGAGGCATGATTGTCGAGGTCTGGGGAAACTTGAATCTCCCCGGAACAAAATACCTTGAGGTTCGTCTTATTGGGTTTCGATTTCCTCTCACTAAGGAATACCGATGGTATGTTACAAATATCCCAAGTTCAATGGTATTACCAGAATGGATATACCCTATTTATCGATTAAGATGGCAGATCGAGCTGTTTTTCAAATCCATTAAGTCAATGCTGCATGCAGATCAAATAACATCAGAAAATGAAAATATAGTTTTGGTCATTGCTTATAGCTCAATCCTTGCTTCTCTTATTGCAAATTCAATAGTAATTGAATATGCTGTCGTATCTGCTAAGATCGAATTAAAATCTGTTACAGCTCAACGAATAACATTATTCTTTTCTCTAATAGCTCATGACTTGGCAAAGTGCATTTTGAAGAAAGTAATTTCTTCAAAATGCTTTATTGATAATCTGAAAACTATGCTTCCATTACTCATGTGTCCTAATCGAAAACATAGGCCCACGTCATTAGAAATAGTAGCAATGTTCGATTTGTAATATAAAGAGTATTCTTATCCGATCACGTATGTACCCTCATAATCAGCCATATTTCCTCCTCCCATTATAAAACTTAGTTCGCTTCGCTCCGCAACCGTCCTCCGCAGCAGCATTACTGCGGAGGGTTGATTGGAATGTTGGAATAGCCGACTTCGCCATAGTAGCCTATGGCTACGACGGCTGAACTGGGTTTAAAAGCATAGAGCATTGTACAAGGAACAAAAAGAAAAAATAACACTATGCTCCATGCTCCATGCTCCATGCTCCCTGCTCCCTGCTCTTAGCTTATAATATTCCATTGGTGATTCTTTTGTTTGTCCCATGTCAAGGGCTGTACCCTCTTTCT
>CAZAZO010000155.1:0-2380 GCA_964489675.1 Candidatus Woesearchaeota archaeon
TGTGAGCAAAATATCTTTTACCGCCTTTCTCAACTCTGATCCCCAGCCTTCTTGCTTGTGCTGCTTCCATATTTGTTAGAGAAGTTACTTCAAAGTATTCATTTCGCCTGGGGCTCCAGCACTCTAAATCACAACTTTTTGCCTTTAGATCAGCTAAGTCACCTGAACAACATTCAAGAATTCTGAATGGGATTCCTAATGATTTAAATAACTCAACAGAATATTTTAACATCTCATCGTACCACCTGTAAGAATCTTCTGGGTTACAAACAACTATCATTTCTTGCTTGTTAAACTGGTGGGTTCTATAAATTCCCTTTTCGTCAATTCCGTGTGAGCCGATTTCTTTTCTAAAACACATAGAATAACCTGTTTGCTTAATTGGAAGATCATTTCCGTTCAAAGTTTTTCCAATAAACTGTGCAATTAAAGGGTGTTCGCTTGTTGCGATTAGGTAAAGATCTTCGCCGTCGATTTTATATCCCATGGCTTCAATTTCTGCTGTAGAATATACTGCATCTAATGCCTCTTTTCTAATCATTAATGGAGGTTCTACATACAAAAAATCTTTTTGCAACATAAAGTCACGCGCATAATTGATTAGAGCCATATTGAGCAGGGCAAGGTCTCCTTTCATAAAGTAAAATCCTTTTCCTGTAACGTCAGCTGAAGTTTCAAAGTCTAACAACCCCAACTCCTCTCCGAGCTCAGCATGACTTTTAATTTCAAAGCTAAACTTTTTTGGCTTTCAAAAAGTTTTTACTTCCACGTTTTCAGTATCATTTTTTCCTATTGGAACACTTTCATGAATCATATTTGGAATTTCCATCATGATCTCTTTTATTTTCTCTGCTAGTGTAGCCTCGATTTCCTCACTTTTCTTAATTGCAGCTGGAATCTCTTTGGCTTCTACCACTAGCCCCTTAGCTTCATCTTTTTTGCCAGCCTTCATTAATTTGTTAATTTCTTCAGAAATCTTATTTCGCTTTGCACGAAGGCCGTCGGCTGCATATCGCTCTTTTCTCCAATCTTCATCTAGCTTTAAGACATCGTCTACCAAGTGGAGTTTGTCTTCTTGAAACTTCTTTGAGATATTTTCACGAACTGCTTCTGGGTTCTCGCGAACAAACTTTATATCTAACATGAAAGATAAAGTAAATGGGAGTATATAAAATTAATTATCAAAACAAGCATCTGGGCATAATTCTACAAAGAATACACGATATAGTCATATGTGCCCACAAATATAGATATATCCATAAATGTGCCCACATAGTACTATCTATCAAGCTCTAAAACAATCAAGTCTTCTGCGAAAACTCTTCTTTTCCACAAAGGGAATTATAAAACTCTCTTTGAAGAATTATCAAACCTAAGTCCCCGAGACTGACCTACAAAGACCTAACAATAAAACTATATGTGCCTTGCGTAATTTCTCCTAACATCAAGGCATCCTTTCCAACCTGAACGACATCTTTCATAGACATAAATGACCCATTGAAACCAGACCTGTACCTTTGCATATCTGCATCATAACTGACCCTGTCTCCCGTGAACTCCCTAACAAGTTCATCACGCTGCTCACTTGAAGTAATTACTGTGGCTTGTCCTTTTCTTAATGCATTTGTAAAATGCTCGTTTGCCCTACACATCATAAATAATTTTTCTGTAAACATAACAAAGGATTGCCATCTGCCTTTATAAAAATTATTGCAGTTAATCACTCATATCAATATCAATCAAAACCCCTCTTCTCCCAGCTTCCTCAAAACATTTTTTATCTCATCTATTGTTTTTTGTTGTGATTTTTTATCAGACATTCTAACAAAACGGATAATTAATGATTCCAATTCTCCAATATCCAACACTCTTAAACTATATCCATCAGTAATAAAATAAAATCGAAATGACTTATATTTCAGTTCTTTTATAACAATGCCACCGACTTGTCCAAGGGCCTTGCCCTTCTTTGGATTATCCCTTAATGAATACATCAAATCAAAAATCTCTATAGATTCTCCCCCAAATTTTTTATTAATCTCCTCCTCTAGCCTTTCAGAAATTATTATTTCTGCCATCTTTTTTTAGCTCTTTCAAGTGCATCTTTAACGGGGACTGTACCTTCTCTATCTAATAGCAAGTCTTGAATCTGCCTTTTTTTTGCGCTTTGAATCAGTCTTCCAAGTATATCTGCGTAAGACTCTCCCTTGTCACCAAACATAACAAGCTCTTTCTTCATATCCTGTGGAATAGCTATTGTTGTTAATCCCATCTTATAACTCTTATAATATTTATAACTCTTATATTTAAATACTTTTCGATTAGTTGTTCCCAATCTCCAAAACAATCAAATCCTCTCCAAAAACTCTTCTTTTTGCGA
>CAZAZO010000156.1:0-2378 GCA_964489675.1 Candidatus Woesearchaeota archaeon
ATTCTTTTCTTCTTTGTGGCCGAAGTTTCTTCTTCCATCCATCCAAAAATGAGTATTTATCCAGTTCCACTCACAATCATCACACATCTCAAGTCTAAGAATGGCGTCGAAATCTTCTCCTTCGTAAAAAACAATGTCCTCAGAAATTATCTTTTGAGTCGGTCTTTTGTTTTCTGCACCGAAGATAGAATTCATCATCCCCTCACAGTCTTGCTGGCTCTGTCTAAATGAGGACTCAAATGCTCTTTCCGCATTGACTGCTTCTTTTGCTAAGGCCTCCGCGTTTGCACTTGTTGGGTTAGAACTGTATTCCTCTGCTAATTCTTTTACATCATCTATTCTTGATTCAATATCTAGTTTTTCTTCTGATTTCTTAAATCTAATATCAAAATGAAGACGATAGATTATTTTTTCCTCTCCCTCGTTTGTCTCATATATACTTGGATGTGCATTTAGCCTGATTTGTATTTTTTTACCATCAAAAACAATTTTTCCCCACCTTGGAATCTCTTCGCTTAATTTCTTTTCGCGATCTTCGCCTTCCACCCAGACCCATTTTGTATAATGCTGAGGAGCCCCAGTACAGATTCTATTTTGTCTTGTTTTAACAAATCTCCGTGTTCACTTCTAGTTGCTCCTAGTAATTCATTTAAATTTTGACTAACTGAAGAAGCATAGAGTATAAGCTGGACATAATCAATATTTCCTGTTTCATAATCTTCTGCATAATGTGTTAATTTTTTTACTTCAGAATCAATAGAATCTCCGACGACAAATGTAAGTTGCAAGAATAATAGGACTAAAACGAAATAAGCTACACCCCTTTTCATTAAAAATTTAGTAATTCAAAGTTTATATTTGTTTTGGGGGGGGTGAAATAATGAGCGCTCTATTAAAGATAACACTTTTAAAACTCAATATTTTAGTAGTCAAATGAGTAATGTAAAAATCAAAATCAAAAAACTACATCCAGATGCTGTTATCCCACATTATGCTCATGAGGGTGATGCTGGGATGGATATATATTCTGTTGAAGACACTGTAATTCCTGCGGGAGAAAGAAAAATTATTAAGACTGGGATTGCAATGGAATATTCTCCAGAATACACTACCCTTATCTGGGACAAGAGTGGAATGGCTGCAAATTTTGGGATAAAGGTTATGGGCGGAGTGTTTGAACATATCTACAAGGGAGAGTATATGATTATTTTACTTAATACGTCTAAAGAAGATTATCAAGTAAAGAAGGGTCAAAAAATTGCTCAAGTTTTAGTCCAGCCAATTGTCCACGCGGAAGTAGAAGAAGTTGATGAATTGGAGAATAGTTCTCGAGGAGAGGGGAGATTTGGGAGTACTGGGTTGGAGAAAGATTAAGCCCTTAATGTATTATCCTTCTTCATGAGCCTCATTGTTTTTTGTTTGGATCTTGGTTTTTCTGGCTTACTTTGCCTAACTGCGTCAGGAGTCATGCCGGCATACGAAAATAGAGGGGATTTCTTTTCAAATTCTCTTTCAAAATATTCTTCCAAATGATGCTCTCGACAATGATCTTTGTAAAAACAAAAATTGCATGCTCTTGTGTCTGAAGTTCTAATGAATTCTCTTCTTTTAATGGCTCCTTCTTTTGCCCTGATTAGTGCCCCCAAATCCCTTAAATGATAAATGTTTCTTTTCCCCGTATAAAGGATACTTTCATTTGGTTTATCCTCGTCTTCCATAAATCTAGTCGTGGGAATATGGTTTATCTCAATTGATGCCTCCCTTAAAAATTCATCCAATGGAATGCCTGCATAGTCTGGGAGTATTTCTTTGAATATTGGAGAATTTATATCTTGCAATGCCTGCCAAACACCAATCAAATAATGAGTCATCTGAATATTGTTGTTAACAAATAAACTAGAAAGAGAAACATATCCTGTCTTATGGTCTCTAAATACTAGATTATCTCTAACCTCATCAATCTTGCCACGCAACCTTAGCCCCTGAAGTTCTTTTGGTAGAGACGGATGTCTAATCGTCGTAAAAAATTCCAACTCAGATCTTACCGGGGGACCATCTCGAATGGCCCCATTATATGCCATGTGAGCCATTTCCCAAAACTCTAAGTCTCCTTTTTTATCCCATTCTTCACCAGGATATTTCCATTGAATTTTTTGACCGTCGCTAACGCCTTCAATTTTTTTACGAATCCATCTCGCCTTAGCTGTATTTGCAAAGGCCTCTGCAGATTTATACTTTGGAACTAAGATTCCATCTTTTTCTTTCCAAAATTTCTCAAACAATGTATGCAGTACCTTTCCTCGAACCATAACGGAAGGAACCTCGTGCTCAAGATGAATAACATAATTAAAGGCGTATTCTGCCATACATCTGTCAGC
>CAZAZO010000157.1:0-2355 GCA_964489675.1 Candidatus Woesearchaeota archaeon
GGGTCCGCTCAAACAAAAGAATTAAAAGAAGAAGAAAAAGAGTTAAAAAAACAAGGATTATGGCCCCAGTTTTTAATCTTGATTGCTAGTGGTTTCTTTATTTTTCTAGGAGCTAAATATACAGTTGAGTCAGTAATACAGTTGTCAAGTATTCTAAATATTGCTAAAGAAATTATCGCAGTTAGTGCAGTAGCTATTGGAACATCTCTTCCAGAATTAGTTGTAAGTGTTCAGGCTATTAAAAAGGGAAATGCTGGAATGGCTTTCGGAAATGTTTTAGGAAGTAATATTTTCAACTCTTTCGCCGTTTTAGGAATCCCTTCATTAATTGGATCACTAATAGTCCCCTCCTCTATAATAGCATTTAGCCTACCAGTTCTAATTGGGATTAGCCTACTATATCTATTCGCAGTTCAAGACAAAGAAATCACAATGTGGGAAGGAATAATTTTCTTATTGGCTTATGTCTTGTATATGGGAAAAATCTTTGGTGTGTTTTAGAATTTTCCTCTAAGCATCCCCTTCCGCCGCCCCTCTTCAAATCTCTCAATCGCATATCTTAAAGTTGTCCTAGGCAGTCTAGAATAATTATCTCTCAAAAATCTAACAAGTAGTTTCTCATCTTTTTTACCAACCTCTCGAAGCATCCATCCAACAGCCTTGTGCATTAAATCTTCTTTATCATCCAAATGTATTTTGGCTATTCTCAAGGCATCATCAAATTCACCGTTGTCAATAAATGCAAAGCATGAAAGAACAGAGATTCTCCTCTCCCACATAGACTTAGATTGTGCTAGCTTATAGATAGTTTTTCTATTCTTGTCAAGTAAAAAATTCCCCAAGGTTTTTGGAATTATAACATCCACTAAATCCCAGTTATTAATTTGCTTTCTATTCTTAAGAAGAAAACTAATTAGCTCTCGCTTCTCAACCTTAGTCTCAGATGCTTGATATTTTTTTAAAACAACTAGCCAGCCAGCCATTCTTTCTTCGTGAATTTCAGAATAAACTAAAGAATTAATTTCTTTTTGAGATGTAGTTTTATAATTTGCGTTAATTATTTTTCTAATTTCAGGCATGGTTACCCCAATAAAAACATCCCCTTCGCCATATTGACCTTTCCCAGTCTTAAAAAACCACTGAAGATTCTTGGCTCTTTTAGCATCTGCCAGTTTGGATAACTCTTTTTTTATTTTTGTCATTTTATTTTATAAGTTTAACTTTTTCTATAAAGCTCTCGGTGATTCTCAATGTTTGAGTTGAAACCATATCAAGATGGTGTGAAATCATCTTATTATTCCCTATAGCAACATAGTTTATATTTTTTGAAAACCTCTTGGTAACTGCTTTGACAGCTCCAGAAAAGTCCCCATCATTTGAGATAAGAAATGCTTCATCAAAGTCATCTGCCTGTGCATCCAAAACCAAGTCAAGTGCCAAGTTCACATCAGTTGCTTTCTCAACATAATAAATTTCTCCAGCCCTTTTTCTTTTTTCAAGCCTTCCAAAAACAATATTTAAATTTGGAATTTGTCTGAGTTTGTCAAAGAAACTTTGTTGCTCAGCATACATTTCATGATTTTTTGTTTGTTCAACAGGCGCAATGTAATAATTTATTTTTGCTAATTTATTTTCTTTGATCAACTCTTTACAAAATTTCTCAATATCAACCTTGCAATTAAATCTTCTTTTAATAGAGAAATAAAAATTACTTCCATCAATATAAATCGCAACTCTTTTCATATTATAAAATAAAATCATAGGATCCGTGAAGATCCTATGGACTTAATTGTTGTTATCAGCTATTATAGATTTATAAACTTTTGGTTAAATTTCATGTGATGAACAGTATAAGAAGTTTGAATTAATAAGATTATTGGGAATAGGTGCCACCTTGCGCCCGATATGAGCCAGTTCTTTCTGGAGTCGTCACAGGACTCGCTGGTCTACATGGGAATCCTCTGCAGGCATTTGATCTAACCAGAGGAGATCTATTTCTTCTTGAACGATAAGGTTGCCTTAGTGCAGTTTCCATATTTTTTATTTGCCTAGGGGTTAATTTTATTTTTACCATGTCTGATTTTAAGAGAGTGAGTTGATAAATATTTGCTTAAATCGAATAGACCCCAGTCATGTCTTATATAATTAAAAAATTATTCTTATACTGACATTATCTGGCGAATGTGCCATCTTCATCAGATCTAACAGTATCAATTACTCCCGTCAAATAATCTCTAAGGGCAACAATATTACCTAAGGAATTAACTGATATAAGAGGTGTATTTGGAAAATCTTCTGAAGAGCTATACAGATTTACCCTTATGCCTTTAAATCTATTTTCTGAAGTTGGCGGAT
>CAZAZO010000158.1:0-2334 GCA_964489675.1 Candidatus Woesearchaeota archaeon
GAAAGCTCCCTAAATTGTTCTAACTCTTGCTCATCTAGCTCCTTTTTTTGTTGCCAAGATTTTAATTCAATCCCAAGATTATTAGTCTCTTTTACTAACTGTATCTTCTTTTCATTTTCTATGTTGAGTTTTTCCTTCAATAAATTCAATTCTGCCACCAAAACTTCTTTTATCCTAACCGCCTGCTAAATCTTTTGCAAAAAAACCTGAGCGTTACTCTTTATTCTCTTATATCTATCCATCCCAAAAATATGTCTAATGGAATCCATCCTAGAGTCCGCGCTCTCTTGAATAATAGACTTCATCTCTTCTTGTGGAGTAAACACGGTATACTTGTAAAGAAGATTTGATTTTCTCGCATATTCTTTTGGGTAATTTAAAATTTCTAGTATCCTTGCTTTCATCTCCGTAGTTGAAAGCTCCTCTCTTCTTGAATCAACATATAAAATATTTTTATCCTGTGTTATACTATCATTTTTTGACCTCTTTATTGTTCTCTCAGCCGTTATTTCTTTATTGTCAACTTCAAAGTCCAGTCTAGCATAGGCTTCTTCTTTGCCATTTCTAAGAATTGATGATCCCTTTTGTCCTGGCTGTAGGCCAAATAGCGCAAACTGCAGCCCCAAAAGAATAGAGGTCTTTCCACTCCCAATATCCCCTGACAAAAGAAGGCTACCATTGGGAAATTCAATTTCTAATTTTTCATAACTCCTAATGTTTTCAAGTGCGAGTTTTTTTAACCTCATTATATTACCTCCTTTAAATCCATAATTTGCTTTAGCTCCTCTAAGAGTCTGTCTTCAAAACTAGTCGTTTTCTCATCTTCTTCCTTCTCAATTGAAAGAGCGCTAATTAAACTTGGAAGATGTGAGTTAAAATCATGTGGATTTTCACTAGAATACTTTTTTATCAATTCTTTTTCTAAGGCTTCAACTTCTTCCGCGTCAACTATTTCTATTTCTAGATTCTCCTCATTTGCTTTTAGCTGAGATATATTTCTAAGATAAGAATATGCTTCTTTCTTTTTTATGAATTCCTCTATTTTATCAAATTTAATATCGCTTGTTTTTCCTTGCTGTAAAGACCCCTTCAGTCTTAACAAAACCACCTTATCTTTTAGATTCATTCTGTTTAACCTTTCTATAATATTCTCCGTCGCTGTTAATGCATTTGTCAATTCTTCTTCTATCAACACAACTTCTTTTGATGGTATTTTAATAAGAGAAGCATTCATATCCCATCCATTAGCCTCAACTATTACAAGACTTCCGCCTTGAAGGTCAGCCACCTCTTGAAAATTATTAGGAAAAATTGGCCCTGGATAAACTAGCTGCGAATTTCCAATTGGAGTTTTAAATCTTTGATGAATATGGCCCAACGCATAGTAATTAGCCAAGGGCAAAGACTCCTTCCTAACCTTTGGAATTTCTGGATGAGGAGCCAAATCTTCTATCGTTGTATGAAGCATTAATATACTAAAATTATTTTGAGGTGGAACCTCCAGTCTTTTAATGTCTTCTACTTCCATACTAGATTTTTTCCCCGGATAACCAAATATAGAAAACTTTTCCGACCCAACCTCAATAAATGTTGGCCTAAGCCTTATATTGCCATTAACTTCCTCATAATCTAACACATTTTTACAAAAACCACCCTTTTCCAAAACATCCAAAAAAGTTTTCCCAGATGCTGAGTAATCATGGCTGCCCGCAATCAAAAACACGGGAATATTGCTTTCCTTTAATCGTTTAAACTGGCCAAATGTATCTTTTAAAACATCAATTGATGGGTACGCCGAATCGAACAAATCCCCCGCCATCAAAACAAAACTCACCTGCTCTGCAAGGATAATATCTATAGATTTCACAAAGCTTTCAAAATTTAATTTTTCTAGCTCCGGCTGCCTCCACGACCCTAAATGACAGTCAGCCAAGTGTGCGAATTTCACCATTTTGTGTGTTTACCAAAAAGGGTTCTCGTGCCCTCCTTGGGTATGCCTCCTTGGTAGCATTTTGTTATAAAAGTGAATTATAATTTAAAACTTATAAAGATAGTTGTGATGGAGGAGATAGGTTGGGTTAGATATAATATTTTCCCTCCGAAACCTTTATAAACCCAAAATTATAATTTTTAGTATCACGAGAAAATAAAACAAGTTACGAATATTATCACTTTCTCGATTCACAAAAAAATATGGAAAAAGAAAACAGAACATTAGTTATTCCTGGAGAAACAATTGTTAGTGGAAACGCTTTTTTGCCCGGGGACGGAACTTACAGAGACGGAGAAGATGTAGTTGCTGCTATTGGTAGATTTGGACCATATTTAAGGCAT
>CAZAZO010000159.1:0-2330 GCA_964489675.1 Candidatus Woesearchaeota archaeon
AGTAAGACATATTTAGATTTCTTTCGGCAAGATAGAAAAGGACAACTTGTTGAAATAGATTTAGAATTGATGCTTACAGCAATTCAGTCTGGTGAACTTGCAGTTGATGACAGCTTAAAAGAACATATGAAATACTTAAAAAGATGGGAGATAGATGCTCCTAGGAAAAGAAATCTTCGTGAAATGAGGAGAAGTGGAGTTACAGTTGCGACAACTGATGCTTTGTTTGAACAAGACGGCGGAGAAGAAATAATAGATAATCTTGAGAATACTGGAGTTTTTGCAGCTTATTTCTTAAAAGAAGTTTATGGGATAAAATAGATTGCTTCTGTCTCTTAAACTAGTGTTAAATTATTTTGGATGTGATTGTGCAGAAAGTTTAAAAAGATTAGAGTTGATGATTATTCTTTATGGATCAGCCTGACATGGTTTCAATGGACAGTATATATAACAATAAGCCTTCTAAAGCTCCCAATAAAAAAAAGATTATAATCTCTATTGTGGTTGCGATTGTAATAATATTGATAGTTATAGTAAGTATTAGTTTTATCTCAGATTGGATATGGGCTTCTAAACTACAAAAAGCAGTTGAAAATGAAGATCTAAGCTATTGTGAGGATCTTAAAAAAGGAAAAGATATCTGTATTACTTTAATTGCAGTTCAAAAAAAGAATCATATGCTATGTTTAAATCTCACTGATGAAGGTGAACAAAATGTATGTATGATGACTAATGCAATTCTTACTGAAAGGCTTAATGTTTGTGACAAATTTAGGGAAAACCAGACTCTTATATCTACATGTTACATAAAATATGCAGAAAGACATGATGATCCTCATGCATGTATGACACTAAAACGTAAGACAAGCAACGATAGTCTATTTGATGAGTGCATGGTAATGTTCGAAGACAGGTTCTATTTTGAAAGCGGAATATTGAAGCGGAAAGAGTGAAGGCAGAGCTTAAAAAGAGAATAGCTTAAAGCCTGGGTGTTCCCAGCCAGGTGGTTGGGTGTAGATGAAATAGTCTGCTTCTTTTTTCCAAGAAATTAAGATTTTAATTTATGATTTTTCTGAATGATATTTTTGAGATAATAGATCTAGAACATAGTTAGAATTATCGCTATTTTCTTGATGCAATTTCCCTTCTATTGTTTCTAAAAAAGTTGATGTAAACGCTGGTAAAGCATAATGGAATCCTGATGCACGATTTAACAAATAGTACAAACTAGTGTGGGTGTTTTGGGAGGTTCCGGTAAAATCGACATTTGTCCTTACATATTCATACATCTTGGTTCCTGGTACGTGCTCTGTTTTTACCAATGTTTCACTGACTGTCGATAGTCTTATATCTGAATAAAGAATCCAAGCGTCCCATCTACTCCCAACAATGTCTAAAATATTCCATATTTTTCCCAGATATTTTCTTGTATCTTCTTTATCCATCTTAATCATCATTAGGGGTTGTATATTCTATGTAGGAGCCGTTAAATTTACAATTTTTGAGCCCGCACCACTTATCGATGTAAGTGTCCATATGTTCTTTTTTATAGAAGACATGATAGCTTGTGTCTGCGTATTTAAATTTAAACCAGTTTGGACTGGCAACAGCAGAATCTACGTGAAAGTTAGTAACAACCCTATCAATTGTATGTTCTTCTGGAGGATGAATTAATATATAATCAAACCTATCATTGGATAGATATGCATATATAGAGAGATCCTCGATTTTAAAGTCATACTTCTTTTTTGTATGATCATATGTTGGGAAAATAAGTAGATTACTTACCGCTTCAATTCCATCCAATAGTTTTTTATTCGCTTCCCTGCCAGTCAATATGTTTAAGCTAATATCTTTTAATTCGTGATTCATAGTTATGGGGAACATAGACCAATATATTAAATTATGTTACATCATTTGTTGTTACAAAACAGAAAACTTATAAAGACAAATAAGTTAACTATATCAAATGGAGGAGAGTATATTAAAAGAAATAAAGCTCACAACTTCAGAAATAAAGGTATATATTTCCCTGTTAAAGACCGGTCCGGCAAGGGCATCTGAAGTAATAGATAAATCAGGCTTACAAAATCCAGTAGTTCATAGAGCATTTCATTCGTTAATCAACAAAGGTATTGTTTCTTATTCAATTTCAGGAAAGATTAAATTCTATCATCCAATAGATCCGACACAATTATTAAAAATTTTGGAAGAGAGGAAAAATCGTTTATCTAAAATCATTCCTGAATTAAAAAATCTATTTGAATATAAAAGTGATAATACTAAGGCTACAATTCATCAAGGGAAAAGAGGTGTAAGAGAGTTACTTA
>CAZAZO010000160.1:0-2283 GCA_964489675.1 Candidatus Woesearchaeota archaeon
CAATAGAAAAGAACTTGCCTGTCATGTATTTGTAAAAACGGGTCTTCCTTCCTCTATTGAATAAACAATAGACGCGAAATTATCATCAGCAAGTACAATCGCGCTTGATTCCCTTGCTACATCAGTACCAATTATACCCATGGCAACTCCGACATCCGCTTTTTTAAGCGCAGGTGCGTCGTTAACCCCATCCCCTGTCATGGCAACAATATGGCCTTGTTTCTGTAAAATTTCAACCATTCTTAACTTCATAGAAGGAGTTAACCTGGCAAAAACAGAAACATGCCGTATGATATCTTCAAATTCTTCTTCTGAAAGCTTTAGCAGCTCTTGTTCAGTAAAAACCTCCGGATACTTACTTTTTGCCTTTTCGTCAATCATACCTATCTCTTTAGCGATAGCAACAGCTGTGTCTTTATGATCTCCTGTCTTCATAATAACTCTAATACTTGCTTTTTTGGCTTTAACAATTGCCTCCTTTACATGAGGCCTTGGGGGATCTATCATGCCGATAACGCCGACAAAAACAAGATCATTGACCAAATCTTCTGACAGGTTATCTGTACTGGCAGGAGTTATTTTGTAGGCTAAGCCAAGAACCCTCATCGCCTTCTTTGCCAAACCTTGTATTTCGGACAGAATTTCCTGCTTCTCTTCTTGTGTTATCTTTTTTTCTCCTTTTTCCCCAAGCATAAAAGAAGAATGGGCAAGAACAGCCTCCGGAGCTCCGACAACATAAATTTCTTTCTTCCTATGTTCTTGCACAAGTACTGAAAGCGATGCTCTATATTTCAATTCTGGATTAAATGGCAAATCGTCTATTCTTTTTTCTTTTTCCAGCAACTCTTCTTTTTTTAATCCGGCCTTTTCTGCAAGAACAACCAAAGCAGCTTCTGTGGGGTCACCGATAATTTTATATTTTTCGCCCTCTTCTTTTACTACCCTTGCATTGTTGCAAACACAAGCGATATGTAAAAATTTTGATAAACGAGAATTTTCTAATGGAGCAATGATGTTATCTTTTTGAGAAAAATCCCCTGAAGGCCTCCAACCTTCTCCTGAAATAGTAATTTCATCTTCACCCGGCAGAATTATCTTCTCAACATTCATAGTGTTTTGCGTTAATGTTCCTGTCTTGTCGGTTGCAATAATTGTTGCTACCCCAAGAGTTTCAGTTGCCGGCAATGTTCTAATAATAGCATTTCTTTTTGCCATCCTGTGGGCACCAATAGCAAGCACTATTATCAATACTGCGGGCAATCCTTCTGGAATTCCAGCAACAAGAGAAGCTATTGTAAAAATAAAAATTTCAGAGAATTCAAACCCTCTAGCAAAAAAACCAACCAAGAATACTATAAATGAGCAGACAATCGCGATAATCCCCATTTGTCTTGCCAGAATATCTGTCTTCTTTTCAAAATGACCCTTGACTTTTTTTATCTTTTCTATACTAGTAGCTACTTTACCAATGGCTGTTTTAATACCCGTAGATACCACAACAGCCTTAGCCTGTCCGCCGGCAAGAAATGTCCCCATCCATACCATATTCTTACGGTCAGCTAAACCTGTTTTTTCAGGCAACACTTTAACATCTTTGTCAATAGGAAGTGACTCGCCGGTTAAAGAAGCCTCTACTGTCCTGGTGTTTTTCACTTCAAGAAGCCTTGCATCAGCAGGAATTCTATCGCCCTCTTCTAAGAAAATAATATCTCCGGGCACTAACTCTTTTGCATGTACTTGCAATAGTTCTCCTTCTCGAAAAACCTTTGCATAGGGCACAATCATCCTTTTTAAAGCCTGAATTGACCTCTCTGCCTTATTCTCTTGAATGAAGCCTATTATGGCATTAATTAGAATTACAGCTAAAATTACATAACCATCAACTACATGGCCAATGAAAAATGAAATGGTAGCAGCGGCAATAAGGATATAAATCAGAATGCTCTGAAATTGCTTAAGAAAAATCAGAACAGGATGTTTAGCTTTTGTCTCAGCTATTTCGTTAGGACCAAAATCCTGCAAACGGGTCTTTGCTTCTTTTTGCGTTAGTCCGTTGATTCCAGAAGATAATTTCTTCAGCACGTTTTCAGCAGGTTTTGAATGAAATGAATTATCCAGCATCTGAGTCATCTTTCAATCTCTTTCTCTCTCATCTTTATATTTTTAATACTAAAAGAAAATATAGTAACTAGCGATTCATCTCTAAATAATAATTCTTTCTAAATTTTTGTTTAATGTAAAAATTTCAATGCGTTCACCTGTTTCTACATTAAAGCTTGAGTG
>CAZAZO010000161.1:0-2281 GCA_964489675.1 Candidatus Woesearchaeota archaeon
AATCTGGTGTAATCTTCTTTCATTTCATGAACACCTGTATGGCCATGATTATAGAGGCAAGAATCAAACAGAGTGTTGTCTTTAAAGTAAACATGCTTTCATTTAAATGTATCCATGTTAAAATAGGAAATATAACCATTCCACTAGCGAAGCCAAGGAACCGACATGTCCAAAGCTCTTCGGATGCTGCGTATATATTTGCTGTACCGTACCAAAATAAAAGCGACACTTGTATTGAAAAGGTCAAAGAGGCTAAGATAGCTTTGCCTTGCCAAAACTCCCAAACAAATTGGCTATTAAGCTGATACCAAGCAACAGTCTGTGCCGCTAAAAAAAATAAAAACCCAACTACTAATCTATAATCCATTAAGCCCCCAAAGCTTTCATATCGCAAGAGTGATGTACACTGCATCTCGGTTCATATTTATCTTTGCCGCCTACTTCTATTTCACCATTAAAGATACCATCTTTCTTATAAGTATAGTATGCATCAGCACCGCAGATGGTGCAAACGGCTGGGCAAACTTCGACTCTAGTTGCCCAAGGCAACATTTTAGAAACTTCTTCAAAAGGTTTCAGATCAGATGAAAGTTGCAAGGACGAAATTAAAACAGTATACCCTGTCTTATACAAATTAATTAACACATCTGCTGCCCCTTCGACCATAAATGCTTCGTCTAAAGCTATAACACCAGAAGATGCTTGTCGTTTCTCAAGGTGTAAATATATTTCTTCTGCTGCTACAATAGGCAGAGAGTTCATTTCATAGCCTCTATGTGTCACAATAGACTGTCCTTCAGGATCATAACGAGTGTCCCGCAGGGGCTTAAAAGTAAAAACCTTCCTTTGTTTCAATCTATATCTTTCAATTGCACTAAGCAATCTTGTAGTTTTTCCACCGAACATAGGCCCGGTGAATATTACGAATTCATTTTTCATATTACACCATTTGTTGTTATTATAACTTATAATTATTAATTGTCAAGGATTAAATGTATAATTAAACAAAGTTTTAAGAAAAGAAATGATAACTTTATCTTTCTCTTCGTCTGTCTCGGCTTCAGACATATGCCAGCCAAATGACTTTTGTTTTGCGACGATCTTTTTATTAACATCAGAGATCTCTTCGCGAAGCAATTCATTTACCTTTTCATACTTCTGCGGGTGAATATCTAGCTCTTCTGCTATCTCCAGCAACTGGCCCCACTTTTCGTTGTCAAAAGCTTCAGAAGCTCGTTTGAACATCTCTTGTTTCTCTATAATATCTGGGGTCTGTTTCATATTAGAAAATTTATCTGGGTGTATCTTTTTGGCTATACCGCGAAAGATTTTTTGAAAGATCTTTTTTTTGCGAACTTGTTCGTCTGTTAGTTCTGCTTTAACATCTTCTTCTTTTTGTTCTTTAGTGACCGTAGGCTTATCGGAAAACTGCTTTACTTTTTCTGGTTGTTGTGCCTCAAGGTCAGCAATTGAAATATCATGCTTAATACAAAAATCTCTATAGTATTCCTCAAATTCTATATTGCCCTCAACACAAGCTTGATCGACATAATCTAGTTCAGAATATTTGAATTTTAACTCATTAGAGAGTTTTTTATAGAGTTTGAATGTGCTTATACTCATTTATAATTTTCTCCAACTCTTTTTTAGAAAATCTAATTCTAACAAAAGTTTTTTTCTGGCCCGAATCTTCCCAAATCTGTATTGAGGCTTCGGAAAGGTCACTTAATTCTAAATAGAAAGCATCAGGATCATTATCTGCTCTTTTAATTGAATACTTATTGTCTTTCATATTAATCTCCTATATCCATCGCAATTCTGTTAAATTCATTATACTTAAACAAATTTTTTGTGGGTCTTTTAATTGTATGTGCCAAGTCTGTTTTCATAAAATCTCGATATTCACACCATGAACTTATATTTGAGAACTGCTTTGGCTCATGTATTGTAGCATTCTCTAAATCTAAATCCTGAAAGACATCCTTTAGCTGAAAATTGCGAGCACTCCACCTTTCCTCAATTGGAAGAGGCTCTACTGGTATTCTTTTTGTAGAATCGGGTATACTTCTATATTTGCCTGTTCCTTTTCTAACATTCCTTCTGTATTGGATGAACTCTTCTTTTCCAAATGTAAATGAAGTATACTGGTTATCTTGTACAGTCTTCCCGTGATAAGAAACATAAAAGTTTTTTTGTGTCTTGATAAGTTTTCGCTTCTTGTCAAGGAACCTTGGATCAAAGATCCCATAAGGAAAGGAGACATAGTATTTGTCTGGGATCA
>CAZAZO010000162.1:0-2210 GCA_964489675.1 Candidatus Woesearchaeota archaeon
TATAGAGTCATATCCTGGGCGTATTCTCGGCATTTTAAACATTACATCCTGTTGTCTGTGAAAGCCAGGAACTGTAATAACCTCTTCTCCTTGTGAATTTGTCTCGAAAAGATTTGTACCTGTTCTTAGAAAAAAGAATTCATCAAAAATATTTATCTCTCTTATGAAGCCAACACCGGAATACGGCGAAGTGTCTATTTCTTCAATGGGAGATAAGAAATCTGGAAAACCGAGATCTGGAAAATCAATTTCTCCTAGTGGGTTTTCTCCGCCGGAAGGATTATTTAGACCAGGTATTTCTCCAGGTGGACAATTCTCTGGATCGGAAACATTATTCTGTCCTCCGCTTCGAAAAACTGAGTCCATTGCATCATCAATAAAATCATCCAGTGCATCTTCTGCTTCTTGACGATCCTCTTCAGTAGCATTTTCCACTTGTTCGAGTGCATCTTCAAGATAATCTAGCCAACCCATTCTGAAAACTCCTTATTTCTTATTAGAAAGTAACTTTCTTCTTCTCTTGTATATAAATATCTCATAAATTTAAATTACCTTCTTTGTTTTAAGAAGTCTTGCAAGGCTTTTTTTGGCAACTCAAAAACATTATCAACCATAAAATACTGTTCTTTTGGTGTTTTTTCTAGTGGCGCGGTAACCTTAATTATAACTATCTTTTGTTGTATTTTATCAACTGTTTGCTTAGTTATTGGAGAAAAAATCATTTCCCCTGAATCGTCTTCAATTCCTACCATTGCTATTCCTGCTCTTTTCATAAATAACTTTTCTAAAGCTGGTCTACCTATAACCGGTCGAAGGTCTGGTGCCGAGCCAACCGAAGTCCTAGGGCTTTCGTTCTTGATGGAACTTAGAAGGTCCAACGTTTTCTCTAGAAAGGAAGATCTCTTCAACGACGTTTCTAATCTTTTATTTTCATTGTCTTTTTGTTCTTTAAGTCTATTTTTTCCTGATTTGGCCCTAGTACTTGATGCTACTGATTCCCCAAGTACTGAACTCAGGCCCGACTGTAAATCCACAGTTGCTTCCTTTGTAGGTTTTTGTTTTCCACTATCTGTAGCGAATACGCCCTCTGAAGTGGGAATACCAATAGTAATCCCAGGAATTCCAAAAACCATAGGCAACTCAAGCCTTGGAGAGTTACCTTTTATCTTGTCCTCGACTTGTGCACCATCAAATCCCATCTTGACCGCGTTTTCAAGTAATAGGGCCCTGTTATTTGTATTTGTCTTGTTCTCTTCTGAGGTTAGCTGTGCTTCATTCAAGAGCGAACCTACGCCTTGCCCTTTCTTATATGCATAAAAAGCTGGCCTTACAGACATCGTTCCCTTATTAACTCTTGGGTTATTTGATATGAAAGTCTTTTCAGTAAGACGATTGGAGTAAGAAACCAAAATAGAGCCATCCTCCACAGATTTTGATATCCCCGGTATTTGGAAAGAGTATTTTTGATGTGAATTATCTTTTGAAGATACAGAATTTGTGACTTTTTTCGCATAAAGTGAGTTTTCTAAAATTATCGTCTTTGCTTTTCCGACCAGTTTTTCAAAGTCATGAAGTAGAACATCACACATGTCTTTAAAATTATATGCGCCGGACACAGTTCCCCCTGAATTTTGCAACACACTTGTCCTTAAATTTTGCCTTAGGAGTTGTATTCTTGTTTGTCCTATATTTTTACCTAGTAAAATTAGTATTAACAAATATTGCGCTATAGCTTCATTAAGAATTGTATCTGGTGTTGTTCGTAATATCTTCTCTTCTCTAAATTTATCTTTTTCTGGGATGTGTGCTTTGTTCATATCCAGCTCTTGTAGAAATTTTCCATACTCTTTTAATGTCGCTCTAAAGTTTGACAAAACTCTTGTTAAGTATTTTGGAATTTCATCTTCCAGTGTTATTTCAATTGTATAAACATATTCACCTTTTCTTGGGTTTTTACATAGCTCATAATCTTTTAGATGCATTCGTTTTTTTGAAAAATTTGTCTTATTGTTTACCAGGGTCAGACTAACATTGTCATCTACATATTGACCAAGACTAAGGAAATCTCTTATCCTGGCCAGTACAACTTCATTGGTTTTATCTATTTGTTTTTTCTGAGTACCTACTGCGTTAGCCACATAACAGTTTTCTGATACTCTGTTTCTTTTTATTACAATCTCTCTTATCTTTACATTAGATAGAATTGCTTC
>CAZAZO010000163.1:0-2197 GCA_964489675.1 Candidatus Woesearchaeota archaeon
TGAATAGGACGGGCTGAATACTTCATCCAAAATTTTAATAAAAACATGTCTAAAATGGATTTGAAAGTTCTACTCATATTGTATTTTGTTTTTCCATAAGCTCTTTTATGATGTTTTACTTTTATTACTGTAGTTTTGAAACCTTTCATTTTTAGAATTATATGGATAAATCTATGCATTTCCCCATATAAGTTTAAGTCTTCTAAACATTCTTTTTTATAAGCACGTAAAGTACAACCGGAATCAGGAAGTTTATCATTAAGTAAAAATCTTCTTAGAAACTTAGCTCCTTTTGAAATAAATCTTTTTGAAAATTTGTCTCTTCTGTTGTATCTCCATCCAGCTACTATATCGAAACCTTTGTCTATTTTTTCTAATAATCTAGGAATATCTTGAGGATCATTTTGTAAGTCTGAATCTAGAGTAATAATAACATTTCCTTTGCTATTCTTAAAACCAGCATCTAAAGCAGCAGTTTGACCGAAATTTCTTCTAAATCTTACTATTCTAACGTGTTTATCTTTAATCTGTTTCAATTCTTCATATGTACCGTCAGTACTTCCATCGTCGACATAAATAATTTCGTAAGTTTTTTTTAGTGTTTTAAGAACTTCAGAGAGCTTTCTATATAGAATAGTTACATTTCTTGATTCATTGTACGCCGGTATTACTATGGATAGTTCTACCATATTACTTTCCAGGTGAATATGTCAAATCCACCAACCCCCTGCTGGTGGTCGAAAAGCTCAAAGTTATTTAAGTTTTTCCCATTGTAGTAAAATAACTCAGTGAACATGCTGTTTAGTAATGCGGGATGCATTAGAAGAACTTGATTGACATTTGGGAAATATGCGACTGCAAATTGGTCTGTTGCATCGTCAGGAATGTAAGTATTTTCATCGTCTCTATATATTAGATTTAGTGGACCTTGTTCTGTTTGTACTGAAGCTATATTCTCATTTAAATCTATCATTACACCATTTGTACATTGGAGTGTTCCACTTTGCTCTTGGCATTGTCCTAATCCAGCAAATGAAGGATATGAAGCAATCCAGGCATTTCCTTCGGATTCATCTACACCTTTTAGTTGTCTATATGTAGATGCTGCTTCATCTTCGGAATAATCAAGTTTTTCTTGCAATATTTGAATAGCAGTTTCTTTTGTGTTTGTTTTTATTGTATTATATGCAAATGCTCTTTCGAAATCCCAAGATCCAAAATGTGCCCAAACTCCAGCTTTGCTTACCATATCTTCAGATGTTATGAAATAATCTGCCGGAGGATCACAATGTGTTTTTTCAAGAACTTCATCTACATTTGTTATGTAATTGCTTAAAGTATTTCTAGCTGTATTTTCATCTTCTAGAATAATTTGATCTATGATTTTTTTAGTTAGTAAAGGATCATCTGTTTCTTCTAATACTAAGTCATATGCGTCATTTTCCCCGCAATCCAGCATTCTTAGTATAGCTATGGATTCATCTTCATTATTTGTTAAGAGAGCTTTACCTATCCAATGGGCCATTGGTGTATTTTGAGAGGCTCCATCAAAGGTAACTGCTCTGTCTGCTATTGCTTTAAACCAGTGTCCAAAGTCCCACCAAGAATTTATTATTGCATCCTGAGGAGCATCTTCTTTTATGTTTGTAAGAGCTGTGTACCATGCATCGTTCATAGATGGTATTTCTCTTAATGCAGTATCGTGAGCTGCTCTTGTCATAGGTATGAAGCTTATTATAGTTAGGATTATTAGACTTATAGCTAACATTTTTTTGTTTAAATCAAAGGCCTTAGCTCCTCTATTTACAACTAAATGATATATTTTTCCATAGAAAATTCCCATTCCTATTGCAAATATTGGAATTACATACATAATGAATCTTATACCTTTAGTTGTTGTGTATAACATTGTAATGAACCATACTACCATTAGAATTCCATATTTTATTTCTGACTGGATTTTATTTCTTTTTAGAAATACTAAAATTATTCCAACTATTGCTATTGCAAAGAGTAATTTTCCACCAAGAGAGTTTATTACTTGAGCAAATGATACTGCGTTTAATTCAGCTACAGTTGTGTAGACATTTGGCCAGAGTGTATTCTTGGCTGCTTCTTTTAATATTATAATGTTTAATTGCCCTCTTACTGCATTTACTAAAGCTCTAGTTCCATCAAATAAAAATACAAATATTAC
>CAZAZO010000164.1:0-2189 GCA_964489675.1 Candidatus Woesearchaeota archaeon
TTTAAAAAAGCGCCCGCCGAAATTTTTTTATTTTTGTTTTTAAAGAAATTTTTTGCTTCGGGTTCGTCCGCTCCCTTGCCGCTTCTATACTATAAACTGAGGTTGCGGCAAGGGAAGCCTCATCTTCTCCCCACCATCCCGCTGTCTTGGTGCTCGGGCTTCAATCCTTCGGATTTCCGCTCCCTGTGCTCCAAGCCATCTTCCCCTCGACTTGAGAGCACATCAAAAATTTCCTTTTGCTACATTTTTTATCGTTATTATTGCAACTGCTGACGTAGCAACAACACTAATGATTGATATAATCAAAGAAATAATCGTAATTATAAATTTTGCATTGTTTTGTTTTTGCTCTTTTATATACTCTGCTCTGGTACGCCAAGGATTATCACCTGAGGGCATAGGAACCAGCTCGACTTTTAATGCTTCATTTTCTGTCTTGGGAAAATTTTCAATCCTAACATTTTTGGCTTCGTTAGTCATTTTTATTTCCTTTTGTTAATCTTATCTCTGAATTTGCTTTGAGACACGATTTATCAGTCGAGCTTTTTCTATCGCTCTTATTCCTTTGTCACACTCCACTTCTTCCAAAACATCATCGATGATTTTCCCTAATTTTTCATAGGATATTTTCTGATCCTTATATCTATCTTCTATCGTAAGTAAAACAAGTCTGCTTAGATCATCGCTTGTTTTCCGTTCTTGTTCACCCAATTTTTCTAAACTCCCGCTAATCTTTCTAAACCTCTCATCAGAGTATTCTTTTTGAGAAGATTCTTTGCTCCTCCTGTATGCTTTCTCTGCTACTGCAAATTTTATGTCCATTTCTTTTGTGCTGTGCCAATCTTTCATTCGTTCGTAAATATCCCTCTTGAATGCATAAATTTCTGAACAATGACTATCATCACCATGTTCAGCAATTGAGCACTGCATTGCCTCATCATACGCTTTTAGTGCCCCAGCAAATTTCTCTTGTTCAGTAAGAATCTTAGCCATATCGGTATAGATGTTTTCCAGAAAGTAATTATCGTCTTCCTCTTGTTTAATTGCCTTTTTATAATACTGCAACGCTTCCTCAAAATCGCCATTGTCTTTTAGCGCGCCAGCTAAAACATAATAGGAAACTTTATCAGCGTTAATTTTCTCAAGTGTTTTATAAAGATTAACAATTTTTTGAGAATATATTTTATCTTCCTTGATTTCTTTTGATTGGTAAATAGTAGCTAATGCTATATATGCATTGATGTAATTTTTATCTTTTTCCAAAATTTTCTCATAAATCTCTATCGCTTCATCTTGTTTGCTCATTAGATTAAGTACTTCGGCCTTTGCGTCCAAAATCTCTAAATGGTTTTCTGTATCGTTTTTTAACAACTCGTTCACTTTCGACAAAGAACCGGAAAGATCTTTTTTATCAATATATTTTTGATAGACATCTTTTATGTCTTCTTCGTCAACTTCAATATCTTTTTTATTGTTTAACTTTTCAGCCACTTGTCGCAATAATGATAATTCATGCGCAAATTGCATTTGTCCACTTGCTACTGCTTGTCCTAAGAAAAAGAATGGATCAAGGCGTACTGAAATTGAAGCCGTAATAAAAAAACTAACAACCACAAAGACTGCGGCTATCCACATTTGATTGAATAAAAATAGAATTAACCATAAAATTCCAGACCACCTGAAACCATTTAAAAAAGCAGACATGTCTTTTGCCCCAAAAAAGAACCTTAATGCTAAATAATATTTTTTTATTATTCTAATTTCTTCGGTTGACCATTTCTTGGGATCTGGATTTGCTTTAAATCTATCTACAAGAAAAAGATACCCTTCAAATAAACCATATATACCCACATATATATACCCTGCTACACGAGGCATAAATAATGCCCAAATAAATAAGCTAATCGGAACAAAAAGTTTAATAATATTGCTAAGTATAAGTGCTATCATAATCTCACTATTTTATTAAATCATCAACGCCAATCTTTAAGGCATTGGCAATTTTACGCAAGGTATCGATTGTAGGATTAGGATTTTCTCCTGATTCAATCTTTACAACCGTATTATAGGCAACGCCAGCCAGCTTAGACAGTTTATCCTGCGAAAGGCCTGATTGCTTTCTTTTCTCTTTTACGTTTTGAGCTATAGAAGATGTTTTCTTGCTTGACATATCACTAATATAATAGTAC
>CAZAZO010000165.1:0-2171 GCA_964489675.1 Candidatus Woesearchaeota archaeon
AATTAACAGTTCTTAATAAAAAAGTTGTGTTGGAGGGTATCTGCAGTAAGTGTAAGAAGTAGTTTTTTTTGACCTACTAATAGGAATCATTACTATTTAGTAGCTATTACTGAAAGAGGTGATTGATTTAGAAAATAAAGTGTAATTAGTGGTAGCCAGTAAATAGTAAAAAAGTTGTAAATAACCAAAAGGAGGAAGTATCATGGCAAATGAAAAATATACATCAATCGTAAAACTTGATTTCCAGTACGCACACAGGTTTATGAATTGGCCGTGCGAAGCAAAGATGCTTCATGGGCATTCGGGGCTTGTAACGATTGAACTTGAAGACACCGTAGACCCGGTAACTGGCTTTGCACACGCTTGTAAAGAAGGATTCAAAAAAGCATGGGAAGTTTGTGACCATTTCCACCACGCAACAATGTTTCAAGAAGGTGACCCGCTTCTTGATGCAGTTCTTGCTGTATACAAAAAGGAAGGCATTACTAACGACCCAGAGCATTGTGTCCCTCTTAAAAAGATAGACCATCCGCTTGCTTGGTCATATCCTGAATACAGAATAGTTGTGACCAAAAAAGTCACTACTTGCGAAAATTGGTGCGAACTTTTATATGAGCTTCTTAAAGACAAGATGCCAATCAAAAAAATTACTTTTCGTTCATCTTCTATGAATTGCGCATCAAAAGTGTTTAAGTAAAACAAGGCCATATTAGTAAACATCCACCGGCTTAGCCGGTGGATGTTCTTTTAACTATAAGTTATTTATATAGCTCATTAGCTTCTTCGCCCAAGCACCATTCCCTAAACTCATCCAAAAAGTTTTGAAAATCATCCTCTTGAGGGAGCCACTTCATAGCTCTTATATTTTGCAATAAGCTACAGATATTTCCTACCTGTTTATGTCCATTAATACTTTACTAATTTTTGCATCTTTGCTTTTCATTTGCCAATACTGTATAATAAAGAAAAATATGCGCTCTCAAAAGAAAATCTAGCGCAAAACATTCATTTCCTGTGAATAAACATAATTATGAGCAAAAAAATCACAAAGTCTGAATTGGTATCTCCTGCAGGAGATTGGCCTTCTCTTATTGCTGCAGTGGAAAGTGGTGCAGATAGTGTTTATTTTGGAGTAAAAACACTTAACATGAGAAACTTGGCTACTAATTTTGATCTGACGGAATTACCAAAGATTATGGATTTTTTGCACACAAACACTAAAAGAGGATATCTTGCACTTAATACGATAGTAATGGATAAAGAAATTATAAAGGTAAAAAGGATTCTCAGCGCTGCAAAAAAAGCTAAAATAGACGCAGTGATCTTATGGGATATGGCGGTTTTTTCTATAGCGCATAAACTTGGTTTAAGGATTCATCTTTCAACGCAAGCCAGTGTTTCAAACAAAGAAGCGGTTTTGTTTTTTTCCAAATTGGGAGTCAAGAGAATAGTTCTCGCCAGAGAATGTTCTATAAAAGACATAAAGGAAATAACAGATTATATTGCAAAAAATAGTTTAACATGCGAAATAGAGACTTTTATTCATGGAGCGATGTGTATAAGTATTTCAGGCAGATGCTTTTTGTCAGAATATGCTTTTGGTAAATCCGCAAACAAAGGCAAGTGTCTGCAGCCGTGTAGGAGGGAATATCATATTCTGGATGTAGACAAGGAAGTCTCTTACTGTATGGGCAGAGATTATATTTTAAGTCCAAAAGATTTATGTTCAATCGATTTTATCGAAGATTTGATCGTAGCAGGTATACGCGCCTTTAAGATTGAAGGCAGGATAAAGTCCTCTGAATATGTAAAAGTAGTAACATCTGTCTACAGGAGAGCTATAGATTTGGCATTGGAAGGCAAATTATCAATAGCCATAAAAAAACACCTCAAAAAAGAGTTGAAGTCAGTTTATAACCGAGGTTTTTCTAAAGGATTTTCATTCGGCGTTCCTTTGAGAGAGATGAGTAAGGGTGGGGAGCATACTCATGAAAAGATTTTTATAGGGAAAGTAACAAATTTTTTTAAAAAAATAAGTGTTGCCCGTATAAAGATACTTACTCATTCACTTCAAAAAGGAGATACCATCCTTTTTATAGGTAAAAATACGCCTGCCAAGAAGGCTTTGGTGACTCGGATGGAGCATGAATATGAACCACGGGAGAAGGCCT
>CAZAZO010000166.1:0-2136 GCA_964489675.1 Candidatus Woesearchaeota archaeon
TTCCTCTTGCTCCAAATTCGTTAGCTTCTTGTTCTAAGTCTTTTCTTAATTGCTCTTTTGGCTGAGGGCCCTTGCTTGCCATTTTAAAATAATGTATTTTTGCTTTAAAAGAATTTATGTGATGGAGATATGTATGCGCCGTCTTGTATAATTTAATTATCCATAAGGTTATTATATGCTCATTTGATAATAGTAACAATATAGAAAAGTTTATAAAGAAGAATATATTGACGATCCTATGGCAGATAAAAGATATAAGATTGAAGAGAAAAGGGAGGGTATATTGCCTATGCGTTTTCAAGGGTGGAGAAGCCATTCAGAAGATCTTTCGTTTGAAGAAGTTCAAAGAGTGCTTCGACAAACAAGTCATCACATATTGTGTAGTGTTACAATGGGGAGTGGCAGTACAATCTTTGGATACGAAAGTCATCCTCATTGGAATTCTGAAAAATGGGATAAATTTAGGGGTGATAGGGCCGCTGGAGCATATGCACCAAATCCCATAGAAAAAAACTTTATAGGGTCACTCCTGGCTTGGATGTAGTTCCACAAGAGCTTTCCTCAAAACCCCTTGGTTAGACTTGACCAATCCCATCCGAAGTCTTTAAAAAACGTCTATTTTTAGATAAATTATGAGAATAAAGTCAAGATTGGCACGATTAGCAGCAATTGGTTTATTGAGCTTAGCTACGGGGCACACAAGGCTAATTGGTCCACGAAATAGAGCGGAGTCTGCGCATCATGTATATTTTGATCTTAATGGGGAGGGTTTTGAGAATTATGTTGCTGGGGTGGTGGTTGATCAAGATAGAGATATGTATCCTGAGTTTATAGCTGTTAGGCGGGCGGGGTTTTCGACTTGGGGAATTCGGTATTTTAAGGAGGGTGCGGCTGTAAATGATCCGAAGTATAAAATTATACCAGGGTTTACTAAGCCAATGTATTCTAGTATAGTAAAGTTGGGGCGAAAGAAGTTAATGGAAGATGCTGCTGTTAATTCTCAACTCTTGAAGGAAGGTGCTTCTGAATGGGCCAAGGAAGTATCCCACAACCTTTAAAAACCCAAATTTTCTTTATAAATTATGGAAGTTAAGATTCTAAAAGATGAAAAAACTGAGATGGATTTAGAGCTAGACAGCGTGACTGTGGCTGAAGTTTTGAGAGTTTATTTGAATGATAATGGGGCAAAAATTGCAGTTTGGAAACAAGATCACCCAACGCAAAACCCAGTTTTACATATTGAAGCAGAGAATCCAAAGAAGATTTTAAAAGATTCAATTACAAAGCTTCAAAAAGAGATTGATGCAGCGGTTAGTGATTTTAAGAAGATGAAGTAGGGTTAGACAAAGTAGAATTTTCTTCTCTTTGATTTTTTAAGTTCATTAATAAATTTTTCCAGTTTTTTATTTGATGTTGCAGCCATTCTTCCATTTTTTATGCATCTTTTGAGATTCTCATAACTATTGTCAAGTGTGGCTAGGCTTTTGTTTGGTTTGATTATTATACAGCCTTCTTTTTTTAAGTTTTTAAGAGATTTGATTTTATTGTTCCAGATTTTTCTTTCTTCTTGAAGTCTTCTAAATAAGCTTTTGTTCATAAAGGGTTTGAGTAAATATAATAAAATTCCTGTTAGCTTATAATTTTTTAAATGGTTTTTTGTGCTCTCTGTTAGAATTATTATTTTTTTGTATTCTTTATTGTTGGATGGTCTATAACAACGGGGGTGGAATATCCTCCGTCATAATATTTCTTTTTTCCTATCTTTATTGTTCTGGCACAGGCGAAGGGTTCTGCCATTGCGGCTTTGAGAATTTTAGACATATCTTGTTTTGAATGATTTGTAAAATACTCTACCCTATTTGTTTTTTCTTCGGTTACTGGAATTATTATTTTCATTTTTGATTTTCTTAATTTATTTATATCTAGAGGGATTTGATTTGTTAGAATTTCATCTACGAGATAATCTATTTCTAGAATGGATTTGTTGTGCAGAATATTTAGCTTGTCAATGAATTTTTTACTAGAGCAAAAGGTTGGAACTTTGTTTGCTCCCCCTTCCATTTGTTCAGATGCTAGATATAGTAAAGGCAATATCCCGGAAGAAGATCCGACAGCATAGTCTACTCTTTTTAACCC
>CAZAZO010000167.1:0-2126 GCA_964489675.1 Candidatus Woesearchaeota archaeon
CATCAACTGCGATATTGGATAAGAAGCTTGTTTCTTCTCCACCGTATTCAACAAGGGCAAATACTCTAACTGGCGGTAAGAAAGTTTTTTCAATGGCCTCGCCATAGAGAGGATGAAAATTAGTATGATCTATGTCAATCGGAAAATATAGAATTTGTTGTCCGACAACTCTTTCAATAATTTCATCATTAACTTGTTTTACTAAGTCTCTTTCTTTCTCTCCAAGGAACATTGGAGGGGGAGGTTGGGCAGCTTTTTTCCATTTATCTGACATTTGGTTATCCTACAAAAATCTTTAGCGGAGTCTTTTTAACAATATTTTGTGCATTTTCAGTCATCTCGGCATCATTAGAAAGAAGCTTAGTATAAGTCATTTCATCCAATTGTGTTTTCAACTCTTCTCTCAAAATACTTTGCTCATCTTTTGCTTGGGCAAGCAAATCAGAGGCATTTAGGTTAATATTGTCTCCGGGGATCGGTATAGACCCCCCAAATTTTCCTCTAATTTGTCCTAACGTCTCCTTGGATAAAGCAAGAGAAAATCTGCGGATCCATTGCTTACCAATCGAATTAATATTTTCGTAAGGAAGGTTCTCAAACGGAAGTGTGTTCATGTTGTTGATGCCATTTTGCCCAGACTCATAATCGTCTTCCCATGGTTCTTTTTCTTTTTCAATTGAAAATCTAAACCAAAACTTTTCCGGCGATGCTTGTTCTGGTATTGGGTATAATCTTAAATTATTATTAATAATTTCATAAGAGTAATGAGAGGTCCTAGTATATAAATGGTCCTCATATTGAATTGCTTGGATTTTGTTTTGCCAAACCGGGATTACTTGAAAATTTGACTCATCAGCATATTGGCCGTAAGTATGTAAATCTCCGACAACATTTAAGCCTCCATAATAACCATAGAATCTCCACATTTGTTTTGGGGATACAAAGTAAACCTGATGTATTTTAATTCTCTTATCTCCAACTTTTCCATAATAAGGTGCCAAGGCATCACTAACAGCGGAAGATGATATTATACTTTGTAAATTATAATCTTGTATGCCGTTAACTCTAGATATAGAGGCAGAATAAATTGTTTGTCTTCCTCCAACAACTGCTTCTGTCGAATATGCTTCTGCAATACGAAATGATGTTTCAAACGAGAATTTCGGGTATTTAAGAGCCACATCTTCAGGGCCAGTAGTTACCTCCCCTTTATGGTCAAAACTTGCTGTTTGGGCTCCTAGCATCGAACCTAGAGTGTTTTTTGACTGATGTAGGTTGATAATATATGAATATTCTAAAACTGCTTCTTCATAATTGGCATAAACATTTTTCTCAGTCAATTCAATATCTAAAACATCTCCACCCAATTTCTTATAAGTAAAATTAACTTGTTTTGCAGCACCTGATATAAACTGTGCTGATGATGAATAGACACCCAATGGCAACGCGGCGGCGACTTTAGAAGTACTGCCTGTCTCTGGTAAAACAATTGCACTTTTAGTTGAAGCTGGTGTTAAAGATGGTATTGACATACATAATTCCCCCAATCAAGATTAAATAGTTTCCAGAATGGGAAAGCTTCTAACTCTTCTTTGTAGTTGTCTTTGGTGCTCTCTTACGAGGAGCTTTTTTAGCTGGGGTTGCTTTTTTTGCTTTTGCTTCGGCTTCTTTCTTTGCTTTCAGTTCGGCTTCTTTTTTGGCTTCTTCTTTGGCTCTAAGTTCGGCAGCTTCTGCTTCAGCTTTGAGTTTAGCTGCTTTGGCTTCTGCTTCTTGTGCTTCTTTCAATTTTTGAATTCTTACGGAGTTTTCTTCTACGACTCTACCAAGGCCATTTCTAATAAGGTCTTGATCTGGGACTTCTTGTCCAGCATTTAATTTTCTAATCATTAGTTTTTTTCTTTTGGATCTTCTACCCATTATGTTCTCCTTAAATATAAAATAATTAGTCTCAAAAAGAAAAAGCCCACCGAAGTGAGCTTAGTCTTTGTATTGCGGAGACTCAGTAGTGACTATGCATCCCAAGTAATCGCGTTGGTCGCTGTCGTGCCAGCATCTACGAAAACACATCCAGAAAGATGCCATGAAGTTCCATCACAAATTGCTTCTATCCAAGAACCAACATTAAA
>CAZAZO010000168.1:0-2117 GCA_964489675.1 Candidatus Woesearchaeota archaeon
GCTCTAAGCATCAACTTGATCATGGCGTGTTAGAAGAATCAGTAGATTATATCGATAATGATGGAGATATTCACACAGCTCGAATGGAAGACGTAGAGGTTTTAGTTTCTAATGAAGAAGGGTGATTTAGTAAAAATTAAGTTTGTAACTGGCGCTTCTCGTCGCAGGGCAATGGCGCAAGAGTTCCCAATTGACGAACCAGGCTTGGTTATCGAAGAAGGCTGGGGTGCCGCAAAAGTTCTTTTTCCTTCTCTGGGTAAGATTAGGAGTTTTTTAAAAACTAGTTTAGAAAAATTAAAATAGACTATAAGGTAAAAAAAGAAACAATAATGATTCAAAAAGGCGATATTGTAAATTTCTACTCTACTGTAACTTCCTTTCAAGAGAATTACCGTATGCGAAATCCTGGAATTGTAGTCGCTAGTCAGGAACCTAACGGAAAATACTATGATAAGGGTCACGCGTATATTCTGTGGGCTGATGGATCAATGACAAGAGAGCATCATACATATCTTGAGGTTACAAAAGATGAAGAATAAAGTAGAAGATTATCAACTTCTTAAAGAGGGAGACTTGGTTACAATTGATGGAGCTCGTAATTCAATTGGAATAGTAACAGAAATTAAGGAATACGGGCAGGTTCAAGTTTTCTGGCCGATGACTAATAAAACTTCTAGTCACGGTAAAAAATGGTCTGAACTTAACATGCGTTTAGTAGAAAATTTATAAATCCATGGATTTTCTTATAAAATAAATTTATGTTTAAAAGAGCTAACAAATCAACATATTTCTTAAGTGAAAAAGTAGAGATAAAGAATACTGAAAATAAAGGTTTGGGTATTTTTGCAAAGGAAAAAATTTGTAAAAGAGAACTCATAGAATCTTCTCCTGTAATTCTTTTCAACTGCGCGATTATACATGAGTGGAACGAATCTGTTGGGGGAACTCATATTTTAAATGATTATGTTTTCATGTGGAAAAATAATCAATTCGCTATAGGTTTAGGATATACAAGTTTGTACAATCACGACAACGATCCAAATTCAACTTGGCGCCCAACTTGGATGATGAAAAAAGATATCCTGCAAAATGAAGAAAAGGTTGGACCTAGAATACAAATTCTTGCTTTAAGAGATATAGAACCGGGAGAAGAAATTTGCATTCATTACAACAAGGGTTCTGGGGATTTATCTTTTACCCCTGGTGGCTCTGTCACTGACCACGGTCAAATGACGCCAGAATCAATAGAAGAGTTTAAAAATTGTGCCCGCGGCAAAATATACACTAGGCGCAAATGAAGAACGAAGATATAGTAAGATTTGCAAAATGGGAAGAAGTTAATATTCGAGATAGTCGAGCATGGCATTCAGAACCCAAACCTTATCTTGGAATCCTGGTAGAACACGATAAAATAATGGGCGTTGCTCATATCCTCTATAAGGGCGAAGTCTTAAAAGTCAGACAAGTTTTTGTAGAAAAAGCTGGAAAGAAAGATTATGAATTATAAGAATTTTAAAATTATTCTAGAAGATAAAAATGGAAAAAAGTTGATTGAAAATATCTCAGCACTAACGTTTCCAGAGGCTGTCAAACATGCTTACTTTTTAAGATCTCAAAGGTCTTTCGAGTATGAAATAATCAGCGTTAAAAAATTAAAACAATGAAATGGGAAGTAAAAGAACTCCTTGACGGTCGATGGGGGATATTTCTTTGTAAAAAGTACTGGAAATTTAAAGACAAACCAGTTATGTATTCCGCTAGCATTTCGAAAGAATTAGCCGAAAAGCGAGTGCATCGTTTAAACAACCCAAACGGATATAGCAATGATGAGAAATGTTATACCGTAGCTATGGCTCGAGCTGATGCGAAGAAGAAACGTGAACAAGCTAAGAAAGAAAAAGCAGAAGCAGCGAAAGCGAAGAAAGAGGCAAAAAAGAAATGAACTTCAATGCCGGAGATTTAGTTCGTGTGGTCCATCCGCAGAGTTTAAGGATAATGAAAGTTGTCGGGATAGTAACAACTTTAAAATACCCGTCAGAAAAATGGTTTGAAGTTTGGGTTCCAGATCTAGGTAGAGAAATATGCTTCCTAGAGGCTCAATTAAAAAAAATTGAATA
>CAZAZO010000169.1:0-726 GCA_964489675.1 Candidatus Woesearchaeota archaeon
AAAGCTTAATGTACCACGTTTGAGTAGAAGGAGAATAAACTCCAAGGTCCGCCTTCCCATCGCCGTCATAATCATGTTGTACATATGTTGATGCCAATACAAAATTCAACAAAAATAATAAACAAAGAAGGAACAATGCATCTCTTTTCATATAATACGTCACAAAAAGATCTTTATAAATATTTGCTCACCAACAGCCTCTTGATTTCAAAAGCAAATACAAAAAGCTTAGTTTGATTCACAATATTGTATGCTACACAAATCAATAATTTTATTATTCATATCACAAAGTCTAAATAGCGCATGCCCTAAACACCCTAATCCTTAGCATAATCTCTGCCAAACTCAACTCACCAGTTATCCACCTACCCAACTCTAAATCAATCTCCTCTTCTGTATATCTCTCTTGATGCTGAATGCAAAAATCATCCATCTCCTCATAACAATCATTTGGACAATTTTCAACAGTCTCCCCAGCGTCGCAAACGCCATCATTATCGCAAACCTCAACTGGAAAATTATTTGAATAATTAATATTCCAGTTATTTGAATTTGGATTGAATATTGCTATATCCGTTTGGCCGTCGCCGTCGTAGTCTGCGATGGCAGATAAATCTCCTGAGGATCCAAAATCAATCCAAGCTTCTCTTCGCTCGCCACTATAGACAATTACCCAATCGTAATATCCATTAGAACCTGACCAGTCGGGTCTATATAGGGCTAAAT
>CAZAZO010000169.1:826-2105 GCA_964489675.1 Candidatus Woesearchaeota archaeon
CTGACATTCCATCGCCGTCAAAGTCCCCCGTGATGGGCTGAGTTCCCTCCCATCCAAGCTGATACCTAGGAAAACTAGAAGAGTCATCTCTTCTTTGAATATTATCACCATTAGGATTTTCAAATTGATTTATATTTGCTAACCAACTTGGCTCCTGGCCTGAACTAAAGTTTATTGAATAAAATCCAGTTGCTATTTCATAAATTGCAATATCTGTTTGACCGTCGCCGTCGTAGTCTGCTACTGCTGGCTCATATCCTGCAGCGCCATAATTAAGCCATTTTTCTGCTAGTCCAGAACTATAACGAATTACCCAATCATATCCTTCACCCCAATCGGGTTTATATAATGCTAAATCTGACATTCCATCGCCGTCAAAGTCCCCCGTGATGGGCTGAGTTCCCTCCCATCCCAAATTATATCCAACCACCCCCGATGAATTATCTCTCATCGAATGACTTTCTATCCAGCTTGGTTCTTGACCTGAGCTAAAATTGATATAATATCGACCCAAATTGTCCAAGCTTGACAACCTATAAATCGCAATATCCGTCTGTCCATCGCCGTCATAGTCTGCTGGGACTGGGATGTCGCCCTCACCACCGTATACAAATTGCATTATCTCCCCATCAGATTTTATTATAGTCCACTCTCCAACATCATAAGTAGCTTTCTCCTCTATCCCGTCGCCATCGTAGTCTGCTGGGACCGAAGTTAAAGTATTTTCTTGAATACCTGCCCCATCAAGTATATCGCTTGGAGCTTGATTTAAGCTAGAGATAATCTGATTATTAGTAAAAGAAGAAGCTTCAAATGAGCCATAATAAGTATCGAAACAGGCAGTTTCTGAATCACTATATTCAAATGCATGCCAAATTCTAATATCCGGATCCCCTAAATATAAGCCTCTGTCCCTCCAATGATTCGAATATACTTGATTTTCACATCCCTTATGAACAAAAGTACGTCCAGAATTAAATATAACATTATCGTGCACAAAGACACCTATGGTTCCTTCATCAAGATAAATAGCAGAACCATAAGAGTCAATTATGCTTCCTTCAGTGATTACGTTACCTGAGATGTCTGTTCCTACCGAATCTGCTAAATTATAAATTCCTCCTCCATCTTGAAGAAAATTGACAGTATTTTGAATATTATTATTTTGCACTTTTACGTTTGATGACAAGCCAACATTAGGTGCCCATCCCCACCCAATAGAAATTCCAGAATAGGGCAAATCATAATATTCCTGCAATTGGGCCTTTATATAGTTAGC
>CAZAZO010000170.1:0-723 GCA_964489675.1 Candidatus Woesearchaeota archaeon
TGAGGGGTATTGATAAGATCCGAAGAGTCGTGATTAAATTATGAATCAAGTAATAACTGATGCATTTAGGTCATAGGCTGATGCTGAAACCACTTTGGCATGTATGAATCTTCCATAACGGATTTTGCCTGAATGTATCAACCTAACCTGACCATCTATCTCTGGCGCTGACATGAAGGTTCGGCCGACAAAATATGATCCGCGTCTTCCTTCACATAAAACTTCAAATTCTTCTTCTACTCTTCTTTTGTTTAATGCCCGAGATATCTTTTTTTGTTGTTCCATAATTTTATTTAATCTTAACTCTTTAACCTGTTTAGAAACCTGCCCCCTCATTTTAGCTGCAGGTGTTCCTTCTTCTCTGCTATATTTAAAGACTCCTACATGATCAAACTTTGTTTTTTTAACAAAATTCAGCAGAGTTTCGAAATCAGAGTCTTTTTCTCCTGGAAATCCGACGATTAAGCTCGTTCGGATTACGATTTTTGGTATCGCCTCCCTGATCTTTTGTATGAGATCCCGCCGCATCGGCGGACGGTTCATCCCCCCTAATATGTTATCACTTACGTGTTGTATTGGCAAGTCAATGTAGTTGCACACTTTTTTGTTCTTTTTAATCACATTTATTAGTTTATCGGTAATATGAGATGGGTGAGCGTACATTATTCTAATCCACTTAATTTTTCTGATTTTTGAGGTTTTTTCTAGAAGTTCAGGGAATTT
>CAZAZO010000170.1:733-2105 GCA_964489675.1 Candidatus Woesearchaeota archaeon
GTTGTATCTTGTGCTACATATATAATCTCTTTTACCCCTCTTTTTACCAGTCCCTTCACTTCTTTTAGAATATCTGGAATAGTTCTTGTTCTTAGTTTTCCCCTAATCTTTGGAATTAGGCAATACGAACACCTATTATTACATCCCTCTGCTATTTTGACATATGCAGTCCAGGGTGGGGTGGCTTTGATGCGAGGGGTGCAGCTGTTAAATAATCCGATCGAATTAATTATTCCATCAATGCCGAATGTTGAATGACGAATTCCGAATTTAGGTAAGCATCCAGCGACGTAGAGTTTCTTTTTGTGTTTTGCCATCTCCTTGATGACGCGGTAGGCCTCATCTCGGGCGGGTTTAATAAAAGCGCAGGTATTAATGATGATCATTTCCGCCTGGGTGGGGTTATTTATTATTTCATGTCCACTTGCCACCAATTTCCCCATGAGCACCTCGGTGTCGGTTAGGTTTTTGGGACAGCCTAGAGAAACAATGTAGGTTTTCATGGTTTTTAATTATATCACACCTTAAATCCAAACCGGCGTTTGGGTCTTTTAGCTGGAGCGATCATTTTCCGGATCGCATTAAAGATCAGCTGAATTTCTCCACCATATTTGTTTATCTTTTGCTCGTGTTCTTTTAATTTTGCAACAACTGCTTTGTGGGTGGAGAGAATTTGCCTGAGTTTTACGAATGTTCTCATGATGATAATATTTACCTGTATAGCCCCCTTGCTTTTTAATATGGAGGAAAGCATAGCAACGCCTTGTTCTGTGAAGGCGTAAGGTAGATATTTGGTGTGTTTCCCGCGTTTTGATCCTTTATTCTTTAAGGTCGCAAATTGCGACCTTAGAAAAACTAGTTCATTCCAGGTAAGCTGAAACATGAAATCGTCGGGAAATCGATCTTTGTTTCTCTTCACTTGTTCTTTTAGTCTTTTTGATGCTGGTTCTCCTAAAATCCAAGTTTCTTTATTTATCTCTATTTTTTTATAGGTTATATCTGGGTGTATATATAAATTTGTTATCCCAAGGATTGTGTCTGGTCTTAGAGTTGCACTTATTAAGAAAGTGTTATTTTTCAACTTGTGTTTAATCAATAAATATTCTTGAGGAGTTTCTCCTTCTCCTTCTACTCTGTCATGGTCTCCCACAGGCATGTTTGTTTTTGGATCCCATACAACGGGGTGTTTTCCTTTTCCAACGTAACCTTTCTCTTTTAACTTGTTAAATTGCCATCTAATGAATTTATCATAATGTGGATTTAAGGAGGTTGTTATGAATTCTCTTCTTCTATCATAAGAGATGCCCATTGCTTTATATGCTTCCTCCCAGAATTTGGGAAATAGTTTTGTCCATTCTTCTGGTTTTTTTAA
>CAZAZO010000171.1:0-2104 GCA_964489675.1 Candidatus Woesearchaeota archaeon
TTTTTTTGTTTTTTATTCTTTGGCCATTTCTCTATAGTATTCTTTCCACATGTCTTCCTGATAATAATTTACGGTTTTGTATTCTCCAATCATAAAACCATTCACTTTTAAGATTGGGGTTTTGGGTCCTGCCATTGAACCAGCAATAAGATGATCCAGTTTGCCCCTAAAAGTTACTTCTTTTTCTTGGTTGGTAGCATAGTGTAGCATGATTCTGTCTGCCGCTCTAGGACCCCATCGCCTGTATATTCCAGAATCCTTTACCAATAGAGTATTCCTAGAGTCTCCAACAACCCCCTGCCATATTGGGTGAAAGAAAGAAGACTTATCACAAATAAATTGGGGAGTAGCTACTACCTCTATTGGTCCCCTTATCCATGAGCAATTTTCTTGAGAGATCTCCCTTAGTTTTACTTTTTTGTATCTCATTCATTTTATAGTAACAATGGTTATATAAAAATTTAGGAGCTATTTTTTACAATAATAAACTTTATATAGTATAGTATATCAGTATTGTAAGAATGGATGCGTTAGATACAAAAATACTAAGAGAATTAATGAAAAATTCTCGTTTGCCATTAACAATGCTTTCTAAGAAAGTTAGGGCTTCAAGGGAAGTTGTAACTTATAGGATTGAAAGATTAAAAAGAGACAAAGTGATACTAGGGTTTATTACAGAAATAGATTTTTGGCGAATGGGATTTAAGGAGGCTTCTTTGTTTCTCAGCATTAAAGCATCTGGAGAAAAAGAGTTAAAAGAATTTTTAGCAAGATGTCCATTTGCCGCATGGTCTAGTGAATTTTCCGGAGTTTGGAATTTCGGGGTTGGAATTTACGGAAATACGATTGAAGAAATAAATGAACATTTTAAAGAGATTTGCGAGACGTTTAAGAAAAGTATTATTAATTATAGATTAAATGTGCACACAAGCTCAATACATTTTTATAATAAATACTTTGGAATAAAGAATGCGGAACAAATTGAAGATTCCTCGAATGTGGTGTTTCTAGACAAAAAAGATAAAATTATCTTAAAGAATATCTCCACCAATTCTAGATGTGACTCTGTTTCTTTGTCTGGTATGGTGGGCCTAACGGCCCCAGCAGTTTCTAAAAGAATAAAGAGATTAGAAAAAATAGGCATTATAAAGAAGTATTCTTTATTTATTGATCCTTCCAAATTGAGTTTCTTTCAATATAGTATTTTTATAAAAGGTAGCTCTCTAGACAAAAAAGACAAATTGTTAAGCTATCTTCAGAACCATCACTCGGTTTCATTCGTTGTTGAATATTTGGGGGATCCATTCCTTGAGTTCGGGTTAATCGTTAGAAGCCCATATGATTTAAGGAAAATATTGCAGAAAATTGGGGAAGACTTTCCTGAAAATAAAGTTTTAGAGACATTCCTTATACAAGAGGAAATTCTTTCTATTGGTCCCCCAGAATGCATATTTAAATAAGAAAAAGTTTATGCATATTTATCATCACTAATTTTAAATAACATCAATCATTTTACTTTATATGGTAAAAATACTCGCTGCAGGTGACTTTCATGATAATAAACAAGTGGCTAAAAGGTTGGCTAAAAAGGCGTTGGACGAAGAGGTTGATTTAATTATACTAACAGGTGACATTCATAGTTATATTCCCGGAGATGATAGTATTTTAGATCCGCTTAAAGAAACGAAGAAAAAGATATTGTTTGTTCCGGGGAATTGTGAGAATACTGAAGAATATAATAGGTTGAAAGATTCAGCTAAAAGCATTAATGGATATTATGTGACTTATGATGGGGTGGGAATTGCTGGGATTGGTTCGCCCAACTGGACGCTTTCACACGATGATGAGGATTTTGCTTTAATTGAAAGACAGTTTAAGAAGATGAAGCCTCAAAAAAAGATTTTGGTTTCTCATTTACATGCCCAGGGGACGAAGGCGGAATTTTCGGGAGTTGAGGGTGAAAAGATTTTACGACATGCAATAGATAAATTTCATCCAGATCTTTTTATTTCGGGGCATATTCATGAGGCGGAGGGGATTGAGGAAAAAATTGGGAAAACGAAGGTGATACAGGTGGGGCGGGGTGGTAAGATAATTGAGATAT
>CAZAZO010000172.1:0-2101 GCA_964489675.1 Candidatus Woesearchaeota archaeon
TTAGCAATAGGTATCTTATATATCAAAAATGGTTTAAAAGAGAGAAAAGTTGATAAAAAAAGAATAAAATTCCTTGCAATTTATAATTGCTTCGGACTATTAAATTTTTTTTCCTTCTAAGAGAGAATCAAGATGTTTAGCAACAACATTGATATCATCCTCTAGAATTCCAAGTTCTTGCGAATTCTTCATTTCTGATACACGCCTTAATACATTTCGAGCATGGCGAATAATTTTCTTATCTACTAGTGAAAATATCTGACCTTTCTCCTTCTTGGAAGGATATATACCTCCTTGTAAATATTCTGGATTAAAAGGTCTACCATCTCGAAGTATAGCATATGCAATTTTCGTAATCTTGGTTGCTACATTACAGACTGCTAACTTGAAAGCAACCTTTCCTTTTCGTTGGACTGTGCGAGTAGCATAACGTTTTAATTCAGAATCTTGTTTTAACAAATTGCACACAACTATAGCTGCATTAAAAAAGATAGTTCTCAAATATTTGTTAGAATGACGCATTATATGAGCAGAATATACTTTTCCCGCAGAGGAGACTATTCGAGGACAACATCCGCAATACGCAGCAAATTTACGGGGTGTCGAGTACTGTTTAATACTGCCTATTTCGGCTAAGATCCATACAGCCTTGACTTTTGACACCCCCGGAATAGAGGCTAAATTAGAAGCATGATGTCTAAGGTTCGGATATTGTTCTATAATCTGTCCAATTTCTATGGTTAAAGTGTCTTTTCGACCTGTTTTAAAGTCTAGTTCGATTAAATCTTGACGGATAAGGGTCCTCTGAACACTAGTCAATGAAAATGACGAAAAAGGCTGAAACCGACCGATGTTTTTCTTAATTATATTGCGCTCAGGTTCTAATGGGTGTCCATCTATAAAAATTTCATCTAAAAATACACCTAATGTGCCTTGAAACTGTGTTAAGTAATATAATAGGCGACAAGTCCAATTCTTGTTCATATCCATTCTTTTTGGGCGAATTCCCGCTCGATCAAGCGTTTTTATAATTCGGTTTTTAAGAGCAGTTCTGTCTTTCTCAATTCGTAGCATCATGCGAAAAACTGCTTTCAAATCTTCCAGAACTTCTATTATAGGTTTCCCATTTCTCAACATACCCTTTGCTAAATATTTAGCTAAGTTTTTTGAGTCGATTTTATCGTCCTTTGGTCTTCCGGGAAGGCCATTTGCATCTGAAGGATTAGTTACAATAATTTCAGCACTCCATTTCACGGTGGCTAATTTTTGCATTAAAAATTTATATATCATATGATGAAAGATTCCCGTAGCCTCCATTGCAAAGCCCGCAGGCTGATACTTTCTCACATAATTCCAAAATCGCTCTAAACCCTCGGAATTAACCGAAAAAATAGATCTACTTACGACTTTGGCGTCTCTATATTCTGCCGAACAAATAGTAACGGCAAGTTCGTGCTTGTGAACGTCTAATCCACAAAAAAACGGATTTGTTCTCCAATCAACATCAAATTTAAATTCTACCAATTCCATATTCTATTCACCTTCGGGTCTAAATGCAATAGCTTCCGCTAAAGGTGGCAATTGACTTGAGTGGTCTGCCTCATCTTTACCCTCTGGAGCCATTGCGTTTAGTTACCCTATTTATTTTATAGGAGTTATTGCGGAAACACTAGACAGCTTCTCTGGGTAGTACCCAAGTTTAATTTAAAGGCTTCCTGCTATTACAGTGGCCTAATAGTCTATGAGATGGGAGGGTCTTCAACTCAATGCCGTCCTGCCAATTTTATTCTAAAGTCTCTTCTGGTTAAACAGAGGACTAAAAAAAAATGATGACTTGAGTGTCCCACAATAACTAAGGTCTAGAAATGAAGCATTTCCAAAGAGTTTTATGGTATAAAAAATTGAGTGTCAAAATAATTGGAAAAAAAAAATTAAAATAAAAAATATTTATTTTCTTCTGACAACAATGCCTCTCTTCTTTCTAAGCCGCCACTTTCTGGCTTCATCTACGAAAAAGACACTACAACCCGCAATTAAAACAGCTGACCAAGATTCAATGGTGAGCAACGGAACTACGTGAAACGCAATACCCATTGGTGTT
>CAZAZO010000173.1:0-2089 GCA_964489675.1 Candidatus Woesearchaeota archaeon
ACCTAATTTTTACTTGTATGGAATTTTTAGTAATTAACTTTCTGGTAAATCTTCATATTCTTTTCCGCATAGGTCACATTGATATGGTCCGTAAACCTTTTCAGATTCATATACTCCCCTATCTGCTTGAAAGAATTTTGCACCATTTACTAAAACATTATGGTAACAAACCTGGTGAGCTACAAACATCGAGTGACCACAATTTTTGCATATAAACATTTTTTTACTCCTGGGGACAATTCTTTTTGACCCATTCTACAACTTCCAAATCCATTAAAGGAACACCATTATTATCTTTAAGGACAAAGCCACAACAATTACATTGAAACCTATCAACTTCTGCCTCAGAACGAATAGGACCATATTCAAAATCACCATCTTCACTAACACAAGTAATTTCACTAGAATGAGGTCCATCTTGACAACATTCCAATTTCTGTCCACCACAATCAGGACAGATAAAAGATAATACTTTTACTTTGTTCATTTTTATTCTCCTAAATATCTCTATTTCAGTGCATCACTTTTTTACTTGTCTGGAATTTATTATGCTAGTCCTATGAAAAACTTTTGTTTATTTTGCCAATAATAATAACTAACAAAAAAATTTCCACTAGCTTCACAAACATCAATTACAATATCACCCAAATTCAATTCCCTATCTTGAATCAATGCTTGAAGAAATGGCAAAGAATTATCTCTCCATACTTTTACAGATAATTCTGTAATAATTTCTGTTAATTTTGCTCCGCCGCTATGCTCTTCATTCAAAAAATGATATATAAAACTTGCAACTTGGTTCTTTTGCTCTTGAGTCAATTCCATTTTTGTTCTCCTAAAAATCTCTATTTCAGTGCATCACTTTTTTACTTGTCTGGAATTTATCCCATATATTTTTCATTATGTTTTTTATTGATCCAATTAACAATATTTGTTTCATCATCAATAGGAATAAACAACTGTTCTCCATCATCATCTTCACATTCTTCGCAAGGGATAAACCCACAAGCAACACATCGATAATGACTAATTTGCCCGTCACCACCAAAGAGAATTTTTCCATATTCAAATTGTGGACCATTAACAATAGAATGTCCCAATTCTACTTCTCTAGTCCATTCTCCAAAATAACAACATTCTAATTTATCATGCCCACACTCTGGACATTCAAATGGAGCATGTCTAGTTCTATGAAAATATTCTTCACAAAATGGTCCCATAATTTCAAAAACATTATTTTCATTAACAAAATCAAATTTAGAAGCAATTTCTGCATCTTTTTCTTTTCCTGCTAATAAAAAAGCAGCAATTCTCTTTAATTCTACCCGATCTAGGTCATTACCCTCTAGGGTCATATAAGCCATTAAGACCCCTTCTAGTTTCAATTTTTGTTCTTTTGTTAGTTCCATTTTTGTTCTCCAATTCAGTGCATCAAGTTTTTAGTTGTCTGGAAAAATAAAGGGTGAACCCATTATTAGGTTCACCCTCCAGGCAAGAAAATAGAGACGTTCTTCATTAGTCAGAGATTAACCATAAACTATGTTGTAGAAATTTTAATTTCATCTCCCAATTTTAACCCTAAATCTTCGGCTAAAATCGAAGAAATTCTAACTCCGCAACCTCCAATACCCTTTATTCCAAAAGTATTGTATAATTGTGCTCTTTTTTTTTGTCCTCCAAACTCAACTACCAAATCACTAAAATCTTGACCATCCAATAATCCTTTTTCATTGGCCTTAATAGTTTTGATTATAGTCTTACCATCTAATGGTTTAGACTTTCTCTTAATATCAAGATTCTCCATTTGCATTGCCGATAATCCCACTCGGTGTAAATCAGTATTGTCCCCATCATTATCAATTGCAGCAACGATTGCTTTTGCTATTTGTTGCTTTGTTTCCCAATTTTTGCCAAAAGGATTGTTCTCCGTATTTCGACATTCAAATATTAATCTACCTTGTTCATCCAATACTCTATGAATTTCGATAACTTGATCTTTTAATAATTCTATTTTTTCTGCAAGTCCTCGAGAAATACAAATTTTTGAACCATCCTGGGAATTTTTCCCAAAAGCATTATAAACTTCAAC
>CAZAZO010000174.1:0-2048 GCA_964489675.1 Candidatus Woesearchaeota archaeon
ATTCATCACAATAAAATAGCCGAAATAGGCAAAAAGTTTAGATTAGAAGAAAAAGAGGATAAGGAGGAAGTAGATAAATTTGACACAAAAAGATTAGAAAAAAGAATTAAACAAGGAAACGATGAAGAAGAAGAAAGTTTATAACATCCCAAAACAAGATGTTAAGATGAAAAGAAGAACCTTAACAAGTGAACCTTCATTCATTCTTCACCCATTCTTCACCTATAAGGAGGTTGAAATGGCATTACTTTATCGTTTCTGTTCATGGTGTGAGAAGGTGGTGGGATGTATTCAGGATGATTATTCATCCTTAGACTGTTCCCACTGTGGGCTTAGAAAACTGAGGGATATATGTCCTCTCAATTCCACAAAAGAGCTAGAGATGACTCACGGAATCTGCAAAAGTTGTCTTACAAGGCTCGTAAGGGAGAAAGAAAATGAGATGGAAAGACAGAAGGGATTGGGATAGGAAGATTCGTAGAGGATTTACCCTTATCGGGATTGCAATCTGGATAGCGTATTCAATCCTTGGAGGATACTTCATCTATGATCAGTTTGCCAATGTGTATAAAGGGCAGAATCTTCTTCAGTATCAGATCAATGACAACATGATGTTTATTGGAACTCTGATGCACAAAGAGAACAGACAGTTTAGTCCTTCAAAAGAGTACAGAGAACTTCGTAAGAAGGTCTTGGCATGGGAAGCTAAGCTGGATGAAATTAAGAAGAGTATGGAAAAATGACAGATAGAAGGTCTGAGAGCTGATATTCGGCTCTCTCTTTTTTAGGGCTTGACAAGATATTTAAAACTCTTATACTAGAAACAGTTTAGTAGTAGTTCCTTACAAGAACCTCCTGTTCATCCTTTGGCTGTAAGACTGTTGTAGTTTTCCTTGTCTTTTTTAGCCAAAGGATGAGGCAAGGAAAACTAGAGCAGTCTTTTTCATTTAAAAAGAGTGGTAAGTAAGGCAAACTAGCGTGAAAATCGGATTCTTGAATTACATATCTCATTTTGCCTCGAAATATGTATCTTTGATCTGTCTATGTTCGACCCATAGACAACTCTTGTTTTACAATAGTTTGGTGCTTGGCTGGTTTGTCTTACTTTCTACTTTTAGAAAAAAGAATGGAGAAGAAAGAAAAAAAATTCAAAGTGACTTATACAGGAATTCCAATGAGCAGTTTTGATAAAATTATAGAAGAATGTTTAGAAGTAATAGGTTGGAAATTTGAAGGATCAGGGTATGATTTTGAAAAGGATGTTAGAGATCTAAGTTTTTACAAAAAGAGCAGTAGTTTAAAAAACTAGCTGTTTTTTTATACTTTAAAAATAAGAACATAGTGTTGAGGGAATTAGTCACAGGGAAGTGCTAATTTCCTCAATAGTGTGCTTCTCTCGTACTAGGAGGTGAGAATAACCAAACCCCCTCTCCACTGTACGAGCTACCCTTATTCGGGACCCATTGGCTGACCGAGGCAGTGATATACCTCGGTGGCTGGGAAGAATCTTATTGCCTTCGGCAACCACGAAAGAATACAAGTATAAGAAAGAGGGAAAGAAAGACTTGATAAGGAATAGGGTAGAAGAGAAAAAGGGGGGTTCTTAATATGTAGTACCATTGGTAATACAAAAGAGTAATATAGAAGAATGTCGAGAAAGCGGATTATAACTTCTTATCCAGTGAGACAGTTTAGAATTAATGAGAAAGATTATGGGTTATTAATTAAGGCAAAGAAGAAGTTAAAAGTGACTTGGAATGAGTTATTTGAAATTATAAATAGTAAGATGAAGTTTAAATGAAATTGTATTGTGAGAAATGTTTAAATAATAGCCATTCTGGTTCTATATTTCAAAAAAAGAGGGATGAAGATCAGAAATGGACTGAGGCTGAATGTAAACAATGTGGAACTGTAATTGAGTTTGGATTTAAGAAGAGAAAGGTTAGTGAAGGGGCGGTTACTAAATATGAGGTTAGAGATGGCAAGAGATTTTTAGAGATAGATGGTCTTTTTCAGGAGGTAGGAGTTTATAAGTTAAAAAAAGGGAT
>CAZAZO010000175.1:0-1101 GCA_964489675.1 Candidatus Woesearchaeota archaeon
AAATTTCGCAATCTAGTAGCAGAACAAGCTATTGAATTATCAGAGATACCGCCTCAAATCAAATCTATGATGTCTAAAAAATTTGCGACAAATCCAGCTGTAGATCCACTGCAAAACAGAGAAACTAGAGCAATTATTGATGAAACTCAAAAAAACATATTCTTAATAAAGTCCCACACAGGTTTTGAAATTGACAAAAATGGATTCCCAGATCTAAACAGACCAATAATGAAAGAGATGGGACAATCAGATTTGGACGGAAAACCCATGTTGGCAAAGGCATATAATTATGAAGTCCCACAGTTAGGTATCGTAAAAGATAAGTTTATGCCAACTATTTACAATAACTTACTTTATATTAGAGGTTGATGATGAAAGAATTTTATGACACAGAAGGTTTCAATGAAACTATGGATGTTTCAGCTTCAAATAGAAAATTTCAAACTTCCATAGTTGTCAGGCAAGATCCAACGAAGTCAGGTATTATTTCGTTTTTGTCTTCTGTATCCGAACAAAATGCACAACCACAAAGCACCCCACCTTCCAACAATAGCTCTAATTCCCAAGGTAATTATCCATGAAATTATTGATAGATTCTGAAAATATAATTGGAAACATCCAAGAAGCACCCGATAAATTGAGAGCTGAAATTGGTTCCTACTATTCTAGACATCCACAAACGGGAGATTTAAAAAGACCTGCGAATTTTAGCACTGGAAGAATTAAAGATTATGAAATAATAGATCTTCCGCCCAACGAACAATTGTTGATTCCAACGATGAATCATAAGATATTAATAGTTGGAGAAGAATCGCTTTTTAGAGATCACTCTCAATGGACACAGTTTGTCAATTCGGCCATAAAAAGTGGAGGATCATTTCTAGATCACCAGACCAGTATTAATGAACCGTCTGTCTCAAATCATTTTGCGAACATCTTTCACCATCCTGAATATGAAGACGTGACAAAAAACTTTCCATCAAATCAGCTCCTAAACTATAATTTACTATCCTACCCAAACAAATCAGAGACTATTCAAAAAATTGGACAATTGAGAACTCAATTTGATACCTCTGTTCCAATTGTAGAACGTCTGTTAAC
>CAZAZO010000175.1:1111-2007 GCA_964489675.1 Candidatus Woesearchaeota archaeon
AAGGTAGAATTCTAAACTACGACGGCGATGCTGAGGAAATAAATGTAAAACAAAGAAACATCTTTAAACTTGAGCCACGAGAAGCAACGCAAGTTTCTATACTTAAATTCCCTTACGTATATAGAAAGGTTATAACTGAAAGCACTGCTACGAGACTTGACAGGGTTGCTCCATTCTTTGGCGATCACAAGAAAACCAAAAATATATTTCAATCAATAAAGAGAGACTTATCTTTCAGAACTCGTAGTTTCACTACGAGCGACAATGAACCCCTTGAGGCCAAACTATATGATGCAACATCTTTGCTAACATCTAAATCTCTATTGACGTTTACAGAAGGATCCGACGAATTATTCCTACTACCGGAAGAAGAAGTGAATCACTCAGACCCATCAGAGAGATTTGTGAACCAAGTGGATTCTATCAAGTTCTTATCCAAATTTAGACGCTCGCTAACAAACAGCACTCGAGATATTCATAAAATATTTAACACCGAAAATTGTGAATATTTTTTCTTGGGATACAAAGTTGAAAAATATTTGGACAACGATGCCACCTCACCAATACAAACATATTATTTAATCGATGGATCTTTTGATGATACCCAACTTAAGTATGGTAGAAAATATATTTATAAAACCAAAGCCCTAATAGGGATATATGGAAGTCGTTACCAATACTCTAATGTTAAGATGGCAACCTCAGAACTACAGGAGATACCAATAGGTTTTCAAATTAGTGATAAATATTGGGCAATAGCAGATATTCAAGTTCAACCTTCATTCCGCATCATGGAGTATCAAATAAATGTTGATGAAGTTGCTTTTATGGACAATCCAACTTTGCCTCCTCATGTTTCTACCTATGGCAGAAAAGATGAGGCTTGTGTTAACTTT
>CAZAZO010000176.1:0-2001 GCA_964489675.1 Candidatus Woesearchaeota archaeon
TGTACTTCTCTCCCCTAACGCAAACTTTTTGTCTTCTGCTATTTTTTCCTTCTTTTCTTAAGGTTTATTTTGTTATCTAAGTGTATGGCCACGGCCTGATCCCGTCCTGCCGCCTGGAACCCGAGTCTGTCTTCTCACTCCCGTGCTTGGGCCACTCAAACCGCTGTGCTCTGACACATTCGCTTTGCCGGCAGGTGTTAGATTCCCGCGTTTATACTTTTCCACGGCGTCTTTAATTGTTCCCGTGACACCGAGAAACACATTTATGCCGGCTGCAGAAAGCGTTTGTACCGCATTATAAATTCGGGTCAGTCCTGCGATATTTCGGCAACAACAGAGACACAACTACTTAAAAAGCATTTTCCATGCCATATTGAGAGAAAAGATGTACTGTCTGGAATAACTTATTGAATCAAAGGAATATATTTGGGATAGAATCGTTTTTGAAAGGTTAAGTAATGCCCTGCATAATTGCATTAATGCATTGCAAGATTTGCATGAATGCAATATTGCAAAGTTAATGTACTACTGCTACCGGAGGACCTTTCTTGGAATTTGAAAGTAAGTAATTAAATGCTTTTTCTAATTTACAACCAGCATAAAGTATACCACAAAATTTATACCTTGTATCTATCTAATAATCTTTATTAGTTGTCCTATTTTATTTCTGCAATTACTCCTGCTGCAAGGCGAAATTTAGAAAAATTTCGAAATTTCTTTTCGCAAAATTTCAACCGGCTGAGCATCCAAGCGAGGGTGTTATGGGGTGGGAAGTTGGATGGATTTATTGCTTTCCTACTGGTAGTTTTACAGTACACGTAGTCCCATGGCCTTGCTTAGATTCAACCTTTATTTCCCCTGAATACCCCTCCACCATCGTCTTAACGCTGGCCAGACCAAGCCCGGTTCCTTTACCAACCGGCTTAGTAGTAAAATCCGGGGAGAAGATCCTGTCAAAATCCTCTTGTGCAATCCCTTCTCCGGTATCAGTTACCTCTAGGAACACATTGCTGTCTTCAAACCCCGTTTTTATCAATAGTTTCTTTCTTGGAGAATACTGCATGGCATCAATAGCATTCTTGATTAGATTATCAATGACCTGCTTGATATGAATGGGGTTGCCTAGGATACATGGAAGGGGATCTGAGAGAATTACTTCTTTTTCTATCTCACTCTTATAGACAATATCTAAATTGAAAAAATTGAGTTCCTCTTGAAGTATTTTGTTTAGATCAATCTGCTGAGAAGAATTCAATCTATCACTTCTCACATGGATAAGAATTCCTGCGATAATTTCTTCCAAATTCTTGGCACTAGAATTAATAACTTTAAAATACTCATTTAATTCCTTTAAATCTGGGGTCTTATCTAAAAAAACAAAATCGGCGAGGGCGAGTGCGCCATATATAGCCTGTAATGGATTTTTCAAATTGTGAACAATCTGCGAAGCATATTTGCCAATCTCAGCTTTACTCTGAATGGCCAGGAGTTGGCTGGTTCTCTTTTCCACCCTTTTTTCCAGCAACTTGTTATGTTCCTCTAACTTTCTGAATAAATCCCTTTTTTCCTCTTGCAGGTTGAACAGCCCAAATGCCTGCCTTATGTTCACTTTCAATTCATCTCCATCCCATGGCTTGGTAATATAGTGATACACCCGCCCCCTGTTAATGGCTGCAAGGACAGCATCACTATTTTTGTGGGCAGACAACACGAGACGAACAATGTCAGGGTATTTTTGCTCAACTTCCTCAAGCAATGTCAGTCCGTCCATTGCCGGCATGTTAAGGTCCGCGACCAGAACATGAATGTCTTCCTTCTCCAATAAATCCAGTGTTTCTTTGCCGCCTCCGGCAAAAAGGCATCTATATGGTTCGTCCCGAAGCAGGCGTTTCAAGGAAGTTAAAACAAATTGCTCATCATCAACAAAGAGAACTGTTTGATTATTCATTACTTAATCCTCCGTCACTCTCGCCGAAGTTGTTGTAACGCGTCCCGGCCTAA
>CAZAZO010000177.1:0-2000 GCA_964489675.1 Candidatus Woesearchaeota archaeon
AAAAACTATTAAGACATGTGAAGGATTTGGGGATTAATATCCAGATTCCGTAGAAGTTGGTGAGGGATAGAAGCGGGTTTGAGCATGAGAATGAGTATTTAGAAGAGATTCAAAAAGCAATAGCGATTGGGTTTTACAGGGCAATTGCTTATAAAGCTTTGACAGACGTCAGTCCGCAGTTTGTGTTTGAGGGTTTTCCAATGGATTGGGAGACTAATGATGATTATTGGGGTTCGATTAATTTTAAAGATGGTGCAGTAGTGGAGTTGGCAGAATCGATGAACTCAAATCAGCTTGATCAGGTGTCGGTTGCAGACCTTGAAAGTTTATTAACAGAGTCAGGTAGGCTTGATAAGGAGAAAAAGTTTGTTAAGTTGATTTTGTTAACAAAAACAGTGATTGATCACGAACAAGCAAACGAGGCGACTAGTTTACTTTTAAGAAGATTAGCTATTCAAGAAGCGATTAATAAGCAAAGAGCTAGAGAGCAGATGAAGGTACTTGAAGGGGTGGGGTATCAGGTTAGTAAACGGGAAATCCCTAACAAGAAAGATATTCCGATGTTTGACAGCAAGATGTCCCAAGCTTTAGGGATTGAGTCGGCTCATGACCAAATGAAAAATATTAAGGACTACTTGATTGACCCTAAGGATTATTCAGCTAATGAGTTTGAGTTGGTAAGGCTGGCAATGAGAGCGGCAGAGCAAGTGGGATTTGAACAGGTGTTGTTAGTAGAAAGAAGGGTTAGTTTTGCCGGTGGGTTTATCAAACATGGTGGTAAACGGACAATGGTTATTAACCAGAGTATTGCTAAATACATTGGTTCATCAAGAAAACAGGGGATAGTGTCAGAGGCAACTGATACAATTGACCACGAACTGGCTCACTTTTTGGAAGATTTAATTAGGGAATATGATATTGATTGGAATCAAGGACATGTGTCTCATGCGGCTGATTTTACCCATGATTCAGTGGGTACTTTTGCCAGTGCGATGAAGTATATGGCAGGAATATGGCTTGAGAATTTTAAGCCATGGAATCTTGAGTCAGTTGACAAGGCGGTTCAAGATTTGGCTGATCTAGATGAACAAGGTTGTTCAGACTGTTCGGTCTTCTGGCAAGTAGTGAGAAATAATATTAGAAACAGTATGCAGTTACTTTATAAACAACCGAAGCAGGCGTTGAAGATGGTTAAGAGGACGAGTAGGTATGTAAGCTCACATTATCGAAAGTCGATTAGTGAGTTTGTGAAGAGAGTCAGTAAGAATGAGGTGGTCTTTTCTGTTTCTAGAGCTAGGATAGCAGAAGCTCGGGCTAAGGTGTATTGGAGTCAAGGGAGGTATGGGTTAGCCAGAAGATGGTTCGGGAAGTCAGGGGAGGAGATTAGACAGGCGTTAATAGAATTAACAGAGATTAACAATCCAAAGTTTGATATTCAATCGGCCTCGCTTGAGAGCAAGCTAAGAGAGTTGGAAGAGTTACAACTACGAATGACTGAGACAAGGGGGAACATCGGAGTGAAGCGGGGAGGGTTAGTTAGAATAGCAAGAAAATTGGAAGAGGTTGGCGGTCAAGTGAATTGGGAAAAGACAGTTGTGGGTACCATTTTTGGCGTATCAACTGCAGCGTTTGGATTAGGGTTTATCACTCAAATGTGGACGGTTTGGGATACAAAGTTTGGGACTCAAACCTCTCCTTACTATTTGATTAAGCAAGTGTTTGGTGAAGGTATGGCAAATGTTGTTTTGGGACAGTTCAGGGATTTGTTTACCACAACCTGGATGTTTGGCAGGATTTTTATAGATAATAAGTTTGTGAAAGATTTTGGGAAAAATATGTCAATTATTATACTTAATCTTTTTTCTTTTGGATTTATGGGTTTGGAAGTTTATCAGGGTAAGGTTCGTGGGGATAATATAATTGATATAGCGGATATTTTGGCATTCAGTGTGGTTCCGATTAGTTCGGTGGTTTATTTAACTAAGAATGTTGTTATTTCT
>CAZAZO010000178.1:0-1999 GCA_964489675.1 Candidatus Woesearchaeota archaeon
TTGCGCATAATGAAGGCATAAGGAAGTCCTGCTTGAGCCATATAATTGATTGCATCTGCAACCTTGTCTTCAATCTCATCATCAGATGTTGGAAACTCATTGCACTTCACCTGAACGACTTTAAGCAAATCGAATGTGATTTGCCCCATCAACTCATGCTGCGGTTCATCTTTGAGTCCGGGTTCCCCTCGCCAGGTGACAATCAACATGAGCGGAATTTTGAATACATAATTGAGAGAAGTCAAAGGATTAATCGTGTTTCCCAAACCGGAATTTTGGAACATCACGACCGGGCGTTTGCCTGCTAGATATGCTCCAGAAGCAATGGCTATTGCCTCACCCTCATTATTCGCCGCGATGTATTCGACATCTCCTCTGTCGATCAGATAATTGATAAGGGGCTTGAGGAATGAGCAAGGAACACCGATGTATGGACCAAAACCCTTCTCAGTCATTAGATCTATAAATTTGCTTGAGGAGACCAATTTTACCTTTCTTTTTTTAGCCACAGAATCACACAGAAAAACACAGAAAAAATTCTGTGAAAATCTGTGAAATTCTGTGGCTAACCTATTTCTAATTTAACATTGTCAAGCTAATATACTTTTAGCAATTTCTAAATCCTCCATATCATCTATCTCCATACAAAACTCATCATTATAGTAGGTAGGTATTAATCTGATTTCATCAGATATTTTGTTGAATGCGTCTTCGGCATAACATTTTATATTTCCATTTTTTATGAAAAAGTCAATTTCTTCCAACCATCTTATAAAACGTGTTTTTTTTAATTTATAAATCGGGGCGCTAAAATAAGCATTATTTCCCCAAAAATTAACGCCTATCTTCTTCACTATATTATTTTCTATCACAGCTTTAAAATCTTTTTCTGGCGGTTTAATCTTATCGTTGACTAATACGGAAGTAGATGATTTTGCATTTAAGAGTTTCTTCAATAGCTTCTTATCAAACACCATATCCCCGTGAAGAAGCAAAATATCGTCATCTATAAAATTCTTTGTTAACCACATTGAGTAAATGTAATTCGTTGAATCGTATTTTTCATTTTCTACAAAAATAACATCAAGATTAGGATATCTTTCTCTAACATAATTCCTTAATTTATCCTCTTTATAACCTGTTGTTATTATGAACCTATTTATTCCGCAGTAGAGGATATTTTCAATTTCTATATCAATTATTGTTTTGCTGTTTACTCTCACAAGACTTTTGGGAATATCTTTTGTCAATGGCATTAATCGAGAACCCGTGCCTGATGCTAAAATTATTGCTATCATTAGAAATCTTTCCTTCCTGATTGTTGGCGACAGTAAATTGGTCAGCAACAATTTTACTCATAGATTCCCTCTAAAATGTGTTTTAGTTCAGTTTTAGTCAGTTTTCTCGGATTGTTAGTAACTCTTTCTGGATGAAAACCTTCCTCCAAAATAACTTCTATCCCTTCCTTTGGTATTCCCGCTTCTTTAAGGGAAGTTGGAATATGTGCCTTTTTAGTAAGTCTGTCAAGTTTGCGCTTCAATTCGTTTACATCCGCGCATCCCAAAACATCTAACAAAAGTTCCAATTTTTCAGGACTGATATAATCCTTATTGAACATCAGGAATTCTCTTAGTGTTAATGAACAGGCAATGCCATGCGGAATCCCATAATATAATGTCATGGGATAAGAAACAGCATGGACGGCTGTAGTTTTGGTATTTGAAAAAGCAAGCCCAGCGTACAAACTTGCTTTAGCCAGCAGAGAGCGAAGTTCTAAACTTTGCAAATCGCCCATCAGTTCCGCAAGATTATTCATCACCAGGCTTATCGACTTAATGGCAAAAAGGTCAGATATAGGATTGGAAAACTTGGACCAAAATGCCTCTAAAGCATGCGATAAAGCATCAAAGGCTGTGTATGCGGTAACTTTAGCCGGCAAGCTCAATGTCAATTGTGGGTCAATTATAGCATACTCAGGAAACATCTGTTCGTGAGCAAG
>CAZAZO010000179.1:0-1994 GCA_964489675.1 Candidatus Woesearchaeota archaeon
AGCGCCTGATGACCTCTCCTATTTCTCCTTTTTCCTCATAGAACCGGGCGATGATGACAGCTTGTCAAGGTTTATTTTCTTAATATCTGCGGTCGTTACCCAGAGATCAGTTATGTCGCCTGTTGCAACACAATAAAACATCTCCTTCACCTCGGTGATCATGCCTATCCTTTGAATCCGAAGAGTATTATCATTCTTCATGTAAGCATAAAACTCCTCATCGAATTCAATTAAGTCACCTATTTTCATTTTAATTCTCCAATTAACTTCCATAATATATCATGTTCTCTGGAAAAGTCAATTAATTTTCTTCATATATTGTCGGGTAACAATAAACTTCTCTTTGTTTGTGATAGAATAAACCATAAAGTAATCTTCAAGGTGTTCAATTCGGGAACCTATAGAGTGCAAAACCATGCACAAAGAACAAATTTTTGTGTTCCCTATTTCTTTAACCATTATTAGCTCTCCTTTATCATACATTGGTAGTGTGTTCCTTTTGAGTGTGCTCATCTTCAAGTAAATAAATAGAGCCATTTTCGATCAACCTTGTAAGTGTATCGTGACCCATTATTGCGATAGTCGCATCTACATAGTATATTTCATAATTGAACCGCCAATTAATCATAACATTCACTGTATTTAATTTACCTGTTTCGATCAAACGACAGATAACACCAATTTTTCCCATGTCCCAAATGAGAGTACCTATCTTATAATAATCATTTTTTGACACTCTCAAATAATTCCTTTATAAAATCGTGGTCATAGTCTTGAATTTTCATTACATGAACCGCAGTCTCAACCAATTCAGGAAACGGATTAACACTGGAGACTCCAACGGACACAGCAGAAAGAACACCAATTGCTCTGCCCCAGAAATCAAACACAACTGATCCTGATGAGCCGGGGAGTGCGAAGCTTTGCATTAAGAAACTGTGCTTGGTATCTTTAGCGATAAAGCCTTTGAAAAGAGATTTGCCTAAATCTTGCGGAAAACCTGCATAATATATAGTCTTTCCAGTGAGGTCATTCCTTCGATTTACACGAAACCATTGTGCCTCAATGCTCCATAATTCTCTTTCTGGTACAAGAATGGCGAGATCGCGGTTTGGATCTAAATGGATCGGAATGAGCCTAACAAGCTCTTCGCCATCAATTATATATGTTTCATATGGGTGATTTATAACATGTGCGGCTGTTAAGATAAATTTATATCTGCCTGACTTAAAATAATTACCAGAACCGTGGCCCAGCATGGTTTCACCTTTCATGACGAGGATTTTGCCGCTGGATGCAAGTGGTGTTTTGCTGGAAAAGGCTTTTGTTGTCTGTGCTTGTTCGATTGTAACTGCTGTGCGGTTCTCCGATGTTTCTAGTGTAACCAAGCACGAAAATAATAATAACAAATAAGACATAACAAAAACCCTCTATTAATAACTATGGATTGATAAAACAAAAGAAGGTCTTCTAACAAAAAAAGGCCCCAGAGGGCCTTTATGAGTTATATACGAGAATATTATTTTTCTATTGGTTCAACCAATTCTTTGGAAATTATAAAAAAACCAGCAATATCCGGGTGTTTTAGTTTGACACTTTCGTCTGTAACTTCCAAAACAGTCATCATTTGGTATGTATCATCTCTGTAGTTTGACACATTTACTTTATCTCCCGGCTTCATATTACCACCCCTCGGATTGAGAGGACCAAACTCTCTTTTTCATAACTTATTCTCCAAGATAGGTAAGTAAAAATTTCAATTCTTTTAGAGCAATTGACAAGTGTCTGTTTTCTCTAGATGGTTGCTTTGTAGCAGTTAGCATTTTTTCTATTCTGTTACTTAAATCTATTATTTCTTTTCTCATTACTCCTCCGCATTTAAGTAATTGTTATAACAAAATATAGCCAGTATCATACAGACGGCAGCCCATGGCCAATTGCCAGACCACATCGACATTAATGACATGACCGCATTGATTGCTGCACAGGCCAAG
>CAZAZO010000180.1:0-1994 GCA_964489675.1 Candidatus Woesearchaeota archaeon
TTTTATTACTTTTTGGATATAATCTCTGCCGAAAGCAGTTGTAGCAGCTGCACACTCTTTGCAATACCATCTCGCACCAGAAAATCCAAAATAACCATAAGCACTATTTGCCAAAACTTTCAAACTATATTGCCTTGCATTTAAAACAGCATCTTTCTCATTATTATCTAACATTTTCTTAACCCTATTTCTCCGTTCAAGAATTCCTCTCAACAACTTAGGAAACATACCTTCAAATTTATGTGTAAAAAAATAATTAATTTCTTTTCCTTTGTAAGTAATAGTTGGAGTTTTGTAAGCATCTTTTTTATCATTAGTTATAGTGCCAATACAAATATTATGTGCACTAATCACAGTTGGATACAAACTCTTAAAGTCAAACACAGCAATATCTGTGTAAACTCCAGCACTAGGCTCATAAACAAAAGCCCCTTCAACTTTCTCACCTTCCCTTTTCTTAATCACATCTAAATGGGGCCTATTCGGAGCCAATTCATTAAATTCAGATAAATTCTTCAAAACATAACTTTCAACAAGTCTTCCATAACTCATTCTAGAAACTTCATTAGGGGGCAAACCTGTAAGTTTAACAAACTCATGTAAATGTGGCAGTAATTTTTCTGCAATTTTATATGTTAGTTCTGCATCAATTAAGTTATATTCACAATATTTTTCTAATTCATTACCTCCAGCATCCCATGCTTTGTACAAATTATCAATTTTCACATCAGGTTTGCCCTTGCCTAACAAATGTTTAGCAACAGTATCTAAATTATATGCTGGTAAGTTCAATTGGCCACTAATAACTCTTTTAACAAACTTAAGCACATCTATATGTGCTATACCTACAACCTTTGCTGTTTGAGCACCAATGCCTCTTGCAAACTTAACATTACTCCCGTCAACACCAACGTTTAATTTTATTTTATACTTTTCAGCTCTTGCCCTAATATATGGCATATCAAATCCATCAGAAAAATAACCCACTAAATAATCTGGTTTAAAGTTTGTTATCACATCTTTAAACTTGACAATCAATTCACCCTCATCGTTTACAAATTCTACATTTTTATTTGCCCCAGAATATTTTTTCCAGGTGATTGTTTTTTTATAATCTCCTGTTCCATAAAAAGAAACCATCACAATGGGATCAACACCTTCTTTTGGATATCTTCTTTTATTATAAACTTCAATATCAAAAGAAAGTATTTTTGGCTTTTCAATAGTGCTTCCTTCTTCTTGCCCCATTTTTTTTACATTTATTACTTTCTCAACAGCATAGCTGCTTTCAACTTCGTCCCCTTCTGCACTACAAAGAACGAGAGGATTAATATTTTTATCAATCAAATATCTTCTAATAAATGGGATGTCTGTCTCAATACATTTTTCCACACCTTCAATTTTCTCAACCTCTTTCCTCAAAACCTTTACATCTCTTGGATTGTTTACTTCTATTTTCAATGCACAAACATCCTCAGCAAGAAATTTTTTATTATGGATGGTCACTTCAGTAGCATAAGAATTCCTTTTTCCCTCTTCAATCTTAAATCCCAAAATCTTATCTATGGCTTTGCTAGCTTTTTCTTTGCTTTCTAAAATAGCCCAAAAATATTGAGAAAAAGTACTATCTAAAACACAAACTCTTTCTCCTTTTGGAGTTCTACCAAACAACCTAATAACTCCTCTGTTTCCCGCGCTAGTATTATCTATATAGTCAACAGTTAGAGGATAAAACTCTAGTTTAGTCATGATACTTAAAAAGCACAGAAATACAATATAAACCTTCCTCCTAGGCCTTATAACTACATTTAGCCAAAATTACAAACAAAAAACTTTATAAATAGATTAACTATCAAAAGGTAGTAAAAATGGCAATAAGTCCTCAGAGAAAGACGATTAGAGCTATACTAGCTGCAACACTATTAACTTGTTTAATCTCAGCACCTTCTGCAGTCAAACATCTTACAAGAAAAATCAACGAAACAAGATTTATG
>CAZAZO010000181.1:0-1988 GCA_964489675.1 Candidatus Woesearchaeota archaeon
TTGCTTCTTAATGAGCATTTCATTTCTCCAGATTTTTTCCTGGCAATAATGACAATTTTATGAGGATGGAAGTGAAGAAGTTCGCCAGCTAATTCACTAGTAAAAGACCAGCTTTGTTGAGTGTAAACAAAGAGAAGTAATTTTTCATTGGGGGGTTTTTTCTTTGTTTTTTCTAAAAGAGCCTGATATTTTTGATTAACATTTTCAAATCTTTTGTAAAGATATTTTCCTTGCGGGGTGGTTTGGTTAAGGATCTCGTAAGGAGACTTTATTCTGGTGAGAATCTTGATACATTGATTTACTTCTGAAGTTTTTCCCTTGAGAATGAAAGCGAAAAGACGAGAAAGTTTGCCAATGGGATCCTGGTAAATAGCCTGATCGATAGTGGAGTCTTTTTTCAGGAGGTCAGGATATTTTTTAATGAATTCTTGTTTGAAATCAGGGAGGTGATAATCACCGATACAACCAACCATAGCAATCCAGAGATTTTTAGAATTCTGGCTGATCTGGTAAGCCATTCTAGTGGTGGGGAGGTAGACTTCTGGTTCAGTTAGACGGGGATTAAAATAATGGATGTTTTGCCTTTCTAAAGGGGAATGGTGATCAATCCAGAAAACAGGTCTTTTTACAGCGTCAATGAATTCTTGTTCAACCATGGGAATATCCAGAATGAATACTTTATCCGGATTGTATTCCTGGACCTTTCTAAAAAAACGGCGGTCTATTCTAGGAATGGATTTGATAATAACACCGTGGCCTTCTCGATTGATACGGTAAAGAAGCAAGAAAGAACATAAGCCGTCCTGGTCATCGTCAAAGAGGAATAAAGGGTTTCTAGCAGTAGCTAGTTGTTCTTTGAAGAATTTGACTTGGTTTGGAGTAAGCATATTTGAAGAGATTTCTTAAGGGTTTTTAAAATATGTGGTTTTAAGTGGGTTTTTAATAGTGTCTAGGCCCATAGGTAATTGCACCCCTACCATTTTGATTGGTTAAATCCCACACCGTTTATTCTTACTTGTAATGAAAAATACACTTCCGCAGGAGTTTTCATATGTAAACTCCTGTGAGGCCTTAGCTGATTATAGCGATATCTGAAAAGTTCATAATCATTATTACAATATTCAATTTCTCCTTTGTGAGTTCCATGGAACCGTTCAACTTTTCCTGCGGTAGTTGGCTTATGAACTCTTGAACGAATATGTTTTATCCCTTGTTCTTCGCACCATTTGTCGAATTTGGAATTATTTTTCCACCTCCCTCCAAATTCAGAGCCGTTATCAGTTAATATCTCTCTGGGTTTCCCATGAATAGCTATTAACTCCTCAAGAAAGTTTGTAACTATTCTTGTTGTTATGGTCTTAAACTTTCTTATTCCAATATTGTATCTGCTGCAATCATCAATGACGGGCAGAATCCAAGAACCATCTTCTAATGGACTGCCGTCCATTTGCCAAAGGCTATCTGGATGATCTCTTTGCCATTTAACCCAATGTATTCTTTTATTTTCGATTTTACTGCCTCTGGAAAGTCCTTTGGACTTAATTATCCTCTTTAATGTGTTCACAGAACATTCAAGCTTAAATACATTTTTGATAATTAATGCTCCCCATCCTGTTTTCTTTCTAAGTTCAACGATTCTATTTAGATTTTGCTTACCAACAACTTTAATGGGAACGGGCGGCTTACATACTTTGGGATGTTGCCAGAGAGGATCTTTGAGCTGTTTCTTCCAATATTTCAATGTTCTAATGCAGACAGAAATATTGTAATGATTAGCAAGATATCTTTGTACTTCTTTATGTTCCCACTTATTTTTAAAGTAAAAAATTCGCAGTTTATCTGTAATTAAGGGATTTTTTAGTTTCATACACCCCGCTTAATCCTTATGGATTAAAAGGGGGTGCAAAAACCATTGGGCCTCCACAACACATTCCTGTCCTTAACAATGGAAAGATTTATAAATACTTTATTCTCCTAAAATAAAACAC
>CAZAZO010000182.1:0-1962 GCA_964489675.1 Candidatus Woesearchaeota archaeon
AAGTCCGCAGAGTTGATTATGTCACCGCTCTCCAATCCTGCTAAAATGTTCCCTCTTGTATTCGGGTCTTGCGAACGCAAAAGCAATAAAGACGCTATTTCTGTTGTCATTGCGTTTTGATTGACAAGCGTGTTTATTCTTTCTTGTAAAACAAACAGCTTTTCGTATGTCCCTCTTCTTAGCCAACGCCCCTCATATTTTCCTAAGTGAAAATCAAAATATGGCAAGTCCTCCCTTTCAATCACTTCCTCAAACAATATAACTTCTTGGTCTCCCTCTCCTGTGATTATATGATGTTTGTGTTTCCACCCTCCGTCTTCTTCTACCTCCCCGTATCGCTCATAAACTTCTAGTTTATCAATCTCTGTGCCTTGCACTTTTTTTGTTGTTCCGTCTGCGTTGTGTGTTTCAACTCTTTTTGCACTCTCTATCGCCTTATCTACATTATCCCAAACATCTTTTTTGCTCCTTAGTTGTGCTTCGGTCAAATAGTGTATTTCAATTAAAAAGTCGGAGTCCTGTATATTCTGCACTGTTGGGTCAAATGTTAAATTTCTTAAATCACACTGTTTAATAGTTGTTTTTCCATTCTCTTTTGTTTTTTTCCAGATTGCACTACCAAAGCTAGCTACTCCTGAACTCAACTCATCAAGCGTTAGTCCCATTCCTGTCTCCCTTAGCCACCTCTGAAATTTCATTTTTAATATCCAGTTTTGATAAAAATTTGTGTTTCCTTTTCCGAATGTTTGTAGGTCTTTTGTGTCTAAATCAATGTTGGTTGCAACCAATGCTGTCCTATGTGTCCCTAAATTCCAGAAAATAGAGCCGTCAGGAACATCGGCTGTGAAGCTATCGTTCATATATAAGTATACTCTCCTGATAGTCTCTGGTTGGTTATAAAAGAACCCTTCCACTATCTCTACTGGTGTTTCTTTATATCCTTTTATTTCATTTTGTATTACTGTGCTTAACATATTTATCTAAAAAATGTTTTATTTTTAGTTGTAAAATTATTAGTTATTATTGTTGGTTGGTATGTCATTATTGCATATCTAATTGCATCTAAACAATGATCGTTTTCCTTAATTGGGTCTTCTTTTTCGTTTTGTCCTTCAAGCGGGTCAGGGTATCTATACATTGACATTTCTTCTAGTGTAAACCTACAAGTATTGTAGATGTGAAAACTGCCTTGTTTAATGAGTTCTCTGATTTTGTCTATTCCTAATCTTATGCTATCTTTACCTTTTTTTACATCTCTTGGGAATAGCCCTGCCCTTCTCATCTCCTCCAATCTGTCAGGCTCTGCTGGGTCAGGATACCAAAATCTTATATTATACTTATGTTTATATCCTTTCATTATCTCAATAAGCTCTGATGTTGTTTTACCGCTTTGGTAGTATTCATCTACTATATCAACATTATTATCGTTGTCTATTCCTAATACTATTATACTTGCTGGGTTCGTGTATCCCCAGTCTATACCACATATATACTCTTTATATTTAATGTCTTTTGGGGCTATGGTGTGTATTGTTGGGTTAAACTCGTCATAGACAAGCCCCTCCATACTCTCCAGTATTCCGTCATATCTCCGCCTGAATGTTCTTGTATCCATTGTCGCCCTTACTCTTTCGTATTCCTCGTTTGGGAAGTAGGGATTATCTTTACTTTTAAATTGAATAACATTGTAGTCTGGGTGCTTCAACCTGTATTGTTCGTAGAACTCCCTTGCCAGCCAATTCGTGGTATATGGTGTAGTCGTTATAAATAAACTTCCCTTTAAAATTGATAGTCTGCCTTGAAAATTTATCCAAGCATCTATTTTCATTTGCCCCGCTTCGTCTGCCCATATCCATTTAAGTGTCATTCCCTCAATAACATTCGGATTTTCAGTTGACCTGATGTATATTTTCCCTCTATCTGGAACTTCAATTAAACTATCTGATTTTTTATAAAACCTTT
>CAZAZO010000183.1:0-1953 GCA_964489675.1 Candidatus Woesearchaeota archaeon
AAACATTGGGCAAGTGTTTTTCTTTGTATTTCAATCTGCCCTCAATGGCTTCAGTTGATTGGCCATCCAGGAGATTCTCTTCTACAAATTTTCTTAATTCTTTATGTTCCACAATTTTCTTGCCACGGTAGCTGGCGTTATGTCTTTTTACATATGCTTTGTGATGAGCTTTGATTGGATCATACTCTCCTTTAACGCTGTTATTGTTAATCTCGTTTGAAATATTTGAAACGCTTCTATCTAGGGCATAACTAATTGATCTATATGAATAGCCTTTCTTTAAAAGAATAGCTATTTCATCCCGTTCACTTTTTTGAATATGAGTGAACGGTTTTCTTTTTTTTGACCATAATTTTTTAATGAAAAGGTTTTTTGGTGTCAGCAGAAAGGAATTGGAAGAGGCCAGGCAAAAAATACGAGAAATCAAGGACAACAGAAAAGGTAGTCAGAGGCGCAAAAAACAGATCAAGAATTACAAAAGAGTTATTAATGGGTTTTGGTTGCGTCTGGTGAGAAATATATTTATCGTCGTAGCCCTGGTGTATTTTGGGTACTATAACTACAGCAGCCCCCATAATAAGCTCGGGCGGTTAATCACAGCAATCGAAACCCAGGCGCAATTTCTGGAGGAAAAGTATACTCCGGAAATAGAAAAAATTAATAATAAGAATATTCAGGATTGGTTATTTAGTCATTTCCGTTTAATACGTGGGAACAAAGCCAATTCCCTGAGGAATTATTTTGATTATCAAAAAATTGGCGGGGAGTTAAGTACTGGTTTTATATATGGGCGGCTGGAAGATTCTGATCCCTACGTGGTGGCTCAGTTTCAGTCAGTGAAACAGATGGTAGCTATACCATCGAATTTTGATCAAGAGAACTTGTTCCATTGGATAGGCTTGGCACACGAACTATTTCATGTGGAGTTTGATGAGGATTGTCAGGAAATTTTGCCTCGGCAGTATTACTTGTCCTTTGTTGTCAGACCCAAAAATAGCAAATCCAGAGCCATTTTAGCAGAAAGCTATTACCCGCGCGAAGGTAATGGCTGGCGCAAGGAGTTCATTGCGTTAATTGCCCGCGTTTTGAAAAAGAAAGGGCATAAGCTGTTCCGGCTTGATCAACAGAACAAAAAGTTTGATAAAATTAGTGTCGATAAAAATGGGATTGTGGAGATTATCTCGACATTTTAAAGTCTATAAATGAAAAGGTGAAGTGTTAAAACTTCACCTTTTTATTTTTGGATTATATTTTGATTTAGAAGAATGGTTAAAGTTGAGCTCCCTTATGGATGATTTTTATGATATAATACAGGTGGTTATTAATTAAAATAAAGATATGAGTAAGTGTATTAAACATGGCGGTTCTGGTATTTATTGTTTGGGATTTATTGGGGCGGTTGTTTATTTTATTTCTCATGCTGCCGGTTTTTGGATGGGAGTGCTGGGCTTTTTAAAGGCTTTAGTATGGCCAGCATTTTTGGTCTATTATGCTTTTGAGTTTTTGTTGAGATAATATAGATATGAGTGAGTATAAGAAAAAACTGATTGGGTTTTTGGTTTTAGTTATTTTTATTGTTGGTTTAATAACCCTTCTTTATTTTATCTCTCCGCAGGAGATAGTGAATACGGTTGGTGTAAGTAATGGATATTTGTTGGCTCTGGTGGTGTCTTTTTTTGGCGGCTTTTCTGCTGGAGGATCTGTTTCTTTTATAAGTATCTTAATAATTTTAGCTGTGGGTGGTTTAAACCCTGTTTATTTGGGGCTAGTATCAGGTTTAAGTTTGGCTGTGGGAGACATGATTATGTTCCATGCTGGTTCTCGAGGGAGAGAGTTGATTCGAGGTAAATGGAATGAGAGAATAGATAAGTTAGCTGATGTTTTTAAGACAAGAAGATGGCTGGAGAGATTAATACCGGTGATTGCCTATTTATATATTGGCTTTACACCATT
>CAZAZO010000184.1:0-1948 GCA_964489675.1 Candidatus Woesearchaeota archaeon
ATGATCAGGAATTAGTAAACACGATGAGAGCTTTTGAAACATTGCTATATTTAGCTATAACCATTTTCATGTTTTTTCACACAATTGTATCTATAAGTCGAAGACCTCATCCAGCGGTATATGTTATGCAATTATTTATCCTTGGCCTTGCATTACTTTTACTTTTTATGGAAGTTCAGAATCGCTATGTTATTATCGTTATTCCCTACTCGATACTCTTGGGAGCATTAGGGATAAAAGGTATGTTTTCTATGAAACTAGAATCCAAATCTTCGTAAACTTATTGCTTACTTTCTTTGATTGCACTTTTCAATTTCTTTTTTGTGGTTGGAAAGGAAGCTAGAATCAAGCTTATAAAAGACAATCTCAACATTCTCTTTCCGAAACACCCGTCGCTCTTCGGGAGTATACCCATCATAAAGATGAGGCGAAAAGTTTACTGGGTGGGGGGCTCGCATTAGCAACTCTCCTTGAATATCTGGTGAAGTTTGTGACCAGTTGTATAGATAATGAAAATTTGTAATAAGAAACCCATTGTTTTGACAAATATTAGGCGAATAAAATCTCATCATTTTAGATGATATTTTGAACTCGGGATATAGCTGTTGAATTTCCTGTATGAACACTCGAGGGTAAATATTTTTGTATGATAACTGGTAGTTAAAAGCTGCTTGAATAAGAATAGCTACAACTACGCTGTTGACAAGCCAACGACCTACGAATTTCCAAGATTGTAAAATATATAATCCATGTGCAGCTGAAATAGTTAGAAAGGGCATCAATTGTCGAGCTGTCCTTGCATACACTACGAAGGTATGTGTGATGTTTGATGGGATTAGCAAGCACAAATAGATAAACAATGCTCCTCCAATACCAATATATAAGATTTTTTGTTTTTGCTTTCGGAAGTGGAATAATGCAATGATGATAAGTATCCCGGAAATAATAATATAGGCATGTTCAGCATGCCAAAAATATTCAAATGGCAAGCTCCAGCCCTCATTAAAACTTCCCTGTACTATTTTTTGAAGATAAACATTATAATCATTGTAAAAATCTTTCCCAACTAAAAAGCATAGAACCAATAGAAGGACTAGTGGCGTACTAAAACCTAGACCAAGGAAGGTTGAACGTTTCCAAAACCAATGTTTTTCTTTTACTCCGTTGAATAAATTAACGACAAGGGCAAACGCTGCAATTGCCCAGTAGCCATTGTATGTCACAAAGCAAAGAAAACTTAGAACTCCACAAAAAAACGAGAGACTTGGTTTGACCATATTTTTTTGACTTATTAATATGGCTAACAAACCGAAAAACATTGCCTGATCGTATGGGAACAGATGCCTCGAATAGTACAATAAAACTTGACTACAAGCGGCGAATAATAATGCGAAATCAGCCACTTTTTTGGGGGCGTCTGCACAGAGAGCAATTTTCCAAATTAGTAATAGATTGAGAATAGAGAAAAAGCTAAAAAATATGGCCGGAAGTACTAAAGTTGTATCAAGCAAATTTTCAAATATAGCGGGAATTAGCGCAGTAACTTTAAAGCCTACGTGGGCGAGTTCGCCCAATAAGGTGAGTAAAGCTGTTTTTACTTTTCCGTCTAATAATAAAACCGTGGCATCCTGAGCAATGCCATATCGGCTCTCATCAGGAAAGTAAAATTGACCACCCTTAAATATTAATATCCATCGAAGAATGCTAGATACCATTAAAATTGAAATCACAAAGTGATGTTTCCTGAGAAATTTTAATCCCTTAGCAACCATGTAATCTCCTCTATTCTAGCGTTCCAAATATTAGACCTCTTGCAAAAATCATGCTAGCTCGAGATTGTAGAGTGAAGCGATCAGGTTGAAACGCAGTCCAAAGCGTTTGCGCCGATTGCGGTAACGTTCACTTAAGATACGGAAGACCTTTACCTTACGGATAACATGTTCAACGA
>CAZAZO010000185.1:0-1944 GCA_964489675.1 Candidatus Woesearchaeota archaeon
TAGTATAGCGGAGGTTATAAGGCGGGCTTTGAAAGAATAATTTGAAAATCATCAATCAGAATTGGAAAAAGATACCCGATAAAAAATGGAGCATGAGATAGATGAAAACAACTCACAAGATTATTTTTGGAAATTCATGTAATATGAATCCCATTCCTTGTAGTAGTGTGGGTTTAGTAGTAACTTCTCCCCCTTATCCTATGATTAGTATGTGGGATGAAATGTTTAGTAAGCAAAACAAAGAAATAAAAGATGCTTTAGAAAGTGAAGACGGGGCATTGGCTTTCGAATTGATGCACCAAGAACTTGATAAGGTTTGGAATGAAGTCTTTCGCGTTCTGATAGACGGTGGCATTGCTTGTATAAATATTGGCGATGCAATAAGAAATATTGGTGGGACATTTCAATTATTTTCAAACCATTCCAGGATTCTTAATTATTGTTCGAATATTGGTTTTGTTGTCCTACCAGACATATTATGGAGAAAAACAGCGAACAGTCCAAACAAATTTATGGGCTCAGGTATGTTGCCTGTTAGTGCGTATGTGACGTTAGAACACGAATATATTTTGATTGTGAGAAAAGGCAACAAAAGGATATTTAAAAAATTGGAAGAAAAATTGAATAGAAGAAAAAGTGCTTTCTTCTGGGAAGAACGAAATATCTGGTTCTCTGATGTCTGGGAGTTGAAAGGAATAAGTCAGGAACTGAATGATAGAAAGGTAAGAAAAAGGAGCGCAGCATATCCTTTTGAACTTGCATATCGTTTGATAAATATGTATTCCGTTAGGGGCGATGTTATACTAGACCCTTTTTTGGGAACTGGTACAACTATGGTAGCGGCTATGGCATCAGCGAGAAATAGCATCGGCATCGAAATTGACCAGAATTTCAAAGATACTATATTCTCAAAATTCAAAGACGCTGTCGAATTTTCAAATGACTATACAAACAACAGGATAGATAAGCACCTACATTTTGCAGACGAAAGGAATGGTAAATTGAAATATAAAAGTAAACATTACGGCTTTCCTGTTATGACTAAACAGGAAGTTGAAATAAACTTTCATTATTTGGAAGAAATAAAGCAAATTGAGGAAAATTATTTTGAGGCCACCTATAGCAACCTCTCTCAAGAAGAATTGGCAAAGCTGCCCCTCAAGAGTCAAGATTTACTTTTATTCCCCCCTTCACTTTTTCATAATATATAATCTTAGCGTCAATCTCTTCTCTTAACATGTTCATTGTTTGGTACGTTGAAGGTTTTATGGAGACTGGCGTTGAACCAATGTATCCATCTATACCTTGCGATTCTTCAAAAGGCGTTGCTAACCGATAGCTCTCTTTTTTTACTAACGCTACCCTCTTTAGAATAGTCTCCTGAAAACAGAAACCAACAAAAGTCTTGGTTAGAACTAAATCCCTCACCCACTTTCTAACGAGTTCTTTGTCTATTAGTTTTATTGCTTCCCCAAGTTTTATTATCATGTTATAAACTTTCTCTGTGGAATCGCCAATCGCATTAGGCATCTCATTTTTTGTTTTGATTTTAAATCGGAAGTAAAATCAAAACTTCCGATTCATACCACTCAACCCATTCTTCATATCTTTTTCCTGGAAATTCTTGAATTAATTCGGACATTTGCCCTACAACTTTTGGTCTTGTTCCTTGTGCATTTTGGTTGGCCAAATTCATTATTTGTGTTGTATATTTTGGATATTCTGCAACTTTCCCGACAATATCTTCTATAAGCTCTTCATTTTTTATTTTGATAATCATAAAGTCCTCCAAGTAACTCCTTATTTTTCGTAATGTAAACAAAACTGTAGATTTTCCCCCGTAGGACAAAATGCTTATAGTCGGTGCGCTCTACAATCAGTCAGTAGGTTTCCTGATATAATTTCTTCCCCAGCGCCGTACAGATTGTCTTAAAATCTTTATCC
>CAZAZO010000186.1:0-1921 GCA_964489675.1 Candidatus Woesearchaeota archaeon
AATTTCATCAACATCTTCTATTTCTTGAGGTTCATCTTTATCATTACAGATAACAGTAGCTATTGCCCAAATCTTAACTTTTGCTTTATGTTTCTCCATAATACTTTTATTTAATTATAAGGCTTAGTTTGTTTTTTAATTCTTTTTTAACCTCTTTTTTTAATTCTTTTAAATGACAAATTTGCTCATCTATTCTTTGAATATAAATTTTAAATTGTTCCTTAGTTTTAAAATCTGGAATACCAGAATGTAATTTTTCATCTTCCATAAGGCTTAGGTTGTTAGTTATAAATACCCATTATTTCAAACATTTCAGGAACATCTTGATTCTCAATCCACTCTAATGCTTCTTCTCTGGTCTCCCAATTACCATTAACTTCATCGCCGTTAGTTATATTCATTATTCTGATATTTTCATCTTCCATACTATATTCCTTTCTTAAATATTATTCTTTTTAATAAATTCTTCTTTAAGCTCGTCGTTCCTTTTTTTAATCTCACTCTTTAAGCTTTGCTCCCATTCTTCAACATTACGAGTTCCAGTAATTAACCTAAAATAATCAGACCATTTAATTTCCCAATTAGTCTTCCATTCACCCTTAGTTTCATATTTAACTTTTTTTCTTTGAAATTTAACTTTACCTCTTGGATCGAAAATAACAAAGTCAGGCTTGGGTGGCTTTTGACTATTCTTAATATAATGAGTCATAGTTTCTACATCTTTTTGCCACTTTTCTTCAATTTCTTTGTCTGATAACTTAACAGTTATTTCTTTAATTGTCATATCATCTTTGGAAATATAATCAATCCTGCCTTCTGGCAACTGCTTGGCCTTTAAATAAGTAAAAAGCTGGAAGATATGGAATGGGTAGGCCTCATCCAGGTAGTCTTTTTTAGCCCAAAATAGCATAGAATTGACTGATTTTATCTCTAATGGGGTATTTTCAAAGCCTTCTGGATATTGTTGAGATAATTTTTCCACTAAATTTATGGCAATTTTTTGAGAAATTGTCAATGACCCAGCTTCGTTAGATTGATGAAATTCCTCAATTCTCTGTTTTGCTTCGGTCCAATCCTCCATTCCGGCAATATAATCTATTTTGCCGGTCACTTCTAGGGTTTTATCTGTGGCTGGAATAGTAATATATTCCTGCGAGGATTTCAAAAAACCAATTTGGCCAAGCATTTTACCTACTAACTCTTCAAAAATAATGCCGGCGGCAAATTTTCTTAAAACTCTAGACTCTTTTACCTCTGTTGGCTGAACGCCTGTCATTTTAAGATAACGATCATAAAAAGACTTACCAATTTCACTTGACCAAATATGCTGTCTTGGTTTTACTTCTCTTTGGGATTGGGCGGCGTCTATGGCCTCATTCCAAATATCTTCTAAAAATAGTTTTTTCATAAATATATTTTTAATTATTATCTCTTAATTCTCTTATTCTCTTAAGTACCCTGTCAATAGCATTATTGTTGCCGGCAACAGTACTCCCGCCTTGCTTATCGCCTGGCATATACATTCCCTCAACTTCCATAATAACTTTTTGGAGTATTTTTTTCTTAGCCTTCATACTAACCTCCCTTGACATATATCAAAATCTTTATAATTAGTCTGCCAATACTCAATATCCCAATGCCGGTAGTAATCGGTAATCCTAGTTTTTTCTTCAGACTTTTCTTCTATATGGTTTCTAAAGGTTTTTATCTTTTTAGGCACATCAGACTCACATCTAATAAATTGCCCACCTAGTCTAGTTATTAACCACTGGCCGGAGTTAGTTTTTTCCCGATCAGCATAATAGATCAGGCCCCAGTATCTAAGTTTCTGGGCATTGTTATATTCTGACTTGCTTAAATCTAAATCTTTTTGTAGATGGACAGAATTAAGGCCTTTAGCTTTAACGCCATCTATTATTTT
>CAZAZO010000187.1:0-1919 GCA_964489675.1 Candidatus Woesearchaeota archaeon
GCTGGCTGTGTATGACGGAAGCGACAACCTCCTCATGCGATTTGAGTATGCCGATAGCCGTATGCCAGTGGCCATGAATAGTGACGGTTCCACCTATTATCTAACCTATGATCAGGTCGGATCACTCAGAATTGTTGCAGATGCATTCGGTACTGTGGTAAAGAGGATCGATTACGACTCTTTTGGAAACATTATCGACGACACCAATCCGGCTTTTGAGGTACCATTTGGATTCGCAGGTGGGTTACATGATCGAGATACGGGTTTAGTCAGGTTCGGCTACCGCGATTATGATCCTGATATCGGCCGATGGACAGCCAAGGATCCTATACTTTTTGAGGGAGGTGATACAGATCTTTATGGATACGTGCTAAATGATCCGATTAATCTTATTGATCCGTTGGGATTGTGGGGTTGGGCTGGTGCATCTGCAGGATTAATTCAAGGTGCGATTGGTGGGGGACTTATGGGACTTGTCCAGGGTGGATTGAGTGGAGCCATAGGTGGGGCAATTTTGGGAGGTTTAGTAGGCGGTCTGGTTGGATTGGTTGATCCATTTAAAAGTTCTTATGCTGGAGCACTAGTGGGTAGCCTTGTAGGAGAAATGTTAGACCCTTCAGGTGATATCGAAAAGACTTTCCTGATGTTAAACGTTTTCCTATCCCACCACAACCTGAAGTTAAACGGTTCCCTATACCACCGCAACCTGAAGACGGTCCGTGTGGGGGTCGGTGAAGTCACATTAGTCAAAGTCCTATCGTATATGAGGTTTAGTAGGAGGTGTAGCTAGATTGGTTGATCCTTTTGATAGACCCTTCGCTGGAGTATTAGTGGGTGGACTTGTAGGAGAAATGTTAGACCCTTGAGATGATATTGCAAAAGGCAAGGGCCTAAACAAGTGCAGGTAAAATGAATTTGAAATTACAAACAAACGAAATTTACAAGGTGTCCAAGATCTTCCGAGTATTGTTATTGATTCTTTCTTTGCTGGCTTTTGGATTTTTTATTTTAAGCCTTATTATATTTAACTCGGCATTTTTAGAAGTAATCATAATCCTCTGTTCCCTATTTATTTCGATAGTGTTGTTTGTCGGTTTTATATTAAGTAAATATACAGAGATACGAATCTATGATGATCAAATAGAAAAATCAACTTTTAATAAATCAAAACAGATTTGGTGGAATGATGTTGGAGAAATATTTGAGGAAATTTCTTCAGATTATCCCAAAAAAAAGTTAGGACATATGATAATTTGTTCAAAAAATAACGATATTAAGATAAAAGTGAATAGTTATATGAATAACTTTGACGAAATTCAAAAGATAGTAAAAAACAAATCTTCTGAATATGTTAAAACCACTATTAACAACAAATTAAATAAAGATCAAAAAGTGGATTTTTTTTATTCGAATTTTTACAAGACTTCATATTTAATTTTTATTATTACGAATTCCATTCTGATTGTTTTGCCGATGTTGCTAAACTTAATCAATTGGGTCAATATTATTGTGGTGCTTATTTTGCTGTATTTCCTTATTAAGGGTAATGTTAAGTTTTTTAGAAGCAAGGAGGTTATCCAATTGAGTAACGATAGAGTCGTCAAATTGATGATTTTTAACAAAACGTGCTATAGGTTAAATGATATCAGAGAGATATGTATTAAAGGAAAAGAAGATTATCAAAGCCTAGCCACTATAATTTTTAAGAATAATAAAAAATTGAAAATAGAAAGCAAGATATCCAACTATTGGATGCTTCTATCTCATCTTAGCCAAACAAAAAGCAAGAAGAGAACCGGGACATCCTATAATCCTCCTGTCAAGTGAAAAATAAAATTTTTTTAGGAACCATGGGGTCTTGATTTGAACCATGGGGTCAAACCTTGATTTGTGCTTTTAGTGTCAGATATTTTTTCTCT
>CAZAZO010000188.1:0-1915 GCA_964489675.1 Candidatus Woesearchaeota archaeon
TTCTGTATGAGTTACTGTTATATTAAAACCACTATTAGCGGTTGGATAATCAGACGTATGTATTTCGCCAACGGTTGGAGCAGATAATTTATTATCCTTTTCATAAAACCCGAGAAAGGGTTGTATAGCAGAAGAATCTTCAAAATGTTTTCTTTTTATCTGTCCAAACCATCTAAGATTGATTGTATTATCAAAATTGGCATCACTTGTTCTAATAGCCCCGTCTATTGAATAAAAAACAGTTTTACTACTTTCAGACAATTCCCCACTTTGGTCTATATTTATTTTTTCAAGATTCCAAGTATCATTATTCTTAGAAAAAGTATCAACTTCTCTATTATCAGCATCAGCTAATAAAACTAGAATTTCTTCAGCTGGTAATTTTTCAATGGTTGGAGATTGTCCAGATTCAGTAACAAACGAAGATTCCCCAATATATAAATTCCCATTTTCAGAAACATATCTTAAAATATACAATCCATCATTACTATCTGAATCTGTTATTTTTATTTCATCTCCAACTGAAAATAAAGAGTCAAAATTATATCTAGCCTCTCCATACTCAAAAGTATTCCCAAGATATGCAGACTCTATATCAAAAGTGGTTGCAGTCACATTTGTTGCTGTATATACGCCATCATACCCATCTGTACTTTCATTTATAACAATCGAATCATTTTCAACTATTGCAGTGTTCCCCAAACCTGAAGTAACTCTAACCTTATTTGGACTTCCTCCTAAATCAGCATAGCCAGAAATAGCACCATAGGTATATATAAAGGCTCCACTAAAATATATACCACCAGGGAATGTTTTTGATATTACCTCAGTCTCATAATCACTTTCAAGTATTTTTAAACCATAGCCACCTACAACAGTACTAGTATTATCATCTATACTAACACCAGTAGTAGACAAGCCGCCAACAGTGCGAATAGCACCCTGCTTATCTACCATAGCATTCTTCACCAACACAGACTCTTCTTCTTTCAAATCACGCGGGTCTTTTACTGTATTCATCCCACCTTGAAAGTTGTTTAATGTATGAAAATCTTTCGGCATATTATTTATTTTCCCACAATGGTTGGTATTTATTAAAATAAAGGTCTCTTAGGTTTTCTCTATTTAAAAATCCCGACCCATATAATTTTTCAGCAAACTTTTTACCCTCTTTAGTGTAAAACCCATATTTATCTGTTGTTTGTAAAATATCTCCTAGTTTATCTTTTGACATATTTGTATTTCCCACATAGACATCATATAACGCATTACCAACATTCTCTAAATCTTTATTCGTTCCAAATAAGACTGCTTTTAAAAACTCCTTTTTTATATTTCCGCGATTAACATAGTTAGGCTTAAAACCCAACTCTTCCTCTGCCATTTTATATGCGATGTCCATGTCGCTAGCATCCCACTTATAGCGCCCATCGGAAAACTCCATTAGGTTTAAAAGCGCTTTTGTATACCAGGGCATTGGGGGCATATATTATCCTAATTCAAAATGTCCCAAGTCTTTAAACTTAGTATCTTTAACTTCTGTGTCCATATCCCAATCTCCTCCAAAACGAAGATTAACATTCAACATACCAGCGATACCCATTACATAGCCCGCAAGATAGTAGAACCTATCAGTGTCATCAAAATCCACGGGATAAGGGGCTATATCCACAGCCCTGCCCGCAAGGTGCTTTGATTCAAGTGTTTTAGTTCTACCTGCATTGTAGTATTCTTTCTGTTTGCCAAGTGTTCGCACACCCTCAAGAACTGTAAAGTCGAAGTACTTAATAACCTCGTCTAATACTTTTCTTATATCTGGATGTACACCTTGAAGTTTCTTTAATGACTTTTTACTTATTGCCAACACCGAACCAAGCTAATCCAGACCCTATCTTTTCAGAAAGTCCTCTTAGAA
>CAZAZO010000189.1:0-1891 GCA_964489675.1 Candidatus Woesearchaeota archaeon
AAGTAACAACTAGAAAATCTCCATGTGGGGATGGAACTGCTACTTTTGATAGGTTTGAAATGAGAATTCACAAAAGAGTAATCGATATCCCATCAAATGATAGAATTCTACATAACATTATGAGAATCTCAATTCCTAGAACTGTTAAGATTAAGATTGAAATGATTGATTAGTTATATTTTTTATAAAAACTTCACAACAATAATATTTTTATAGCATCTCCACGTAAACTATACATGAACAAAACTTATAGCCCAACACAAGTAAAAGATCCATATTTAGTAACGGAGAATGACATATCCCCAGACGATGAAATCTATAGGATCCTAAAAGAAGTAAGACTGAATGGACAAAGGGGATTGGCGGATTTATTTCCAGATAAATTTCCTTGGGATTAAATAAAAAATATTTTAAAGAAACTATATAATTTTAGTTAATAGGATTCTAAAAAATCAGGATGCTTTTGACCTCACCAACTCCATTGCTTGATCATAATTAGGATCACCTTTCACTAAGTCTATTGTATGAATTTGATCATAAGCATTCCCTTGAGGATCCCACCTATTTCCTCCATTCGTGGACTGCAATACGCCAAGATCAGTCCTTAGGCACTGCACCACCGCCTCTCCTGAGGATTCATACTCATTAAGAAAAGCTGGACCAAACGACCCCACCATTGGGAAAAACCTTCTCCTAACCCCCATTACCTCACGAGGCTTTCCATCGATAAACACTCTTTCATCGCCATAGATTACATTTTGTGATGTCCCTTGATTCTTATTTTTACTCATTCCACACAAAAACACCTTTCCTTTATAAATCTTACTGAAGTGTTGTCATTATATAATTAAATAAAAATCATCCTAAAACATATCCTGGTCGCTCAGCGCTTAGGTCAATTAGTAAATTATGCATTGCTCTTCTGCAATCTTCACCCCATCGCTTGTCTAAATCTGGAGCTGAAACGACTGTATGCCTTTTAGCTTTCTTTACAGCCTCTCCTAAGGTTGGAACAAAACTAGCGCCATAATCTCTTTGCTTTGTACGATAACTTGCAAGAGTTGCTGCGCATTTGGCAATTCTCATATAAATTTTAATGAGTTGGAGTATTTAAGAATTATTATTATCTGCCTCTATACAGTGACGCACAGCAGGGACAAGAAGATCCACCAATCTCATAAACTCCCCTTTCCGCCCTCTCTCTCATGGTTATATAATCTTTAATCATACCCTTAAGCTGAGAAGAAGGTTCTCTTCTGGGGATTTTCCACGATATTGTTTTTGCCATCTTATTATCAAATCACACTCGCCTTAATTATCTTGACTTCCTCTAGGGGTCTATCTTGCGCACCTGTTTCTACTGAGCCAATTTTGTCCACTATATCCAGGCCTTCAACCACCTCGCCAAATACTGGATGCTTACTCATCGGGGCTTGCATGTTGTCCCAGTCTAAGAATGTGTTGTCTACTAAGTTTATGAAGAATTGACTGCCTCCTGAATTTGGACCGGAGTTTGCCATTGAAAGTGTTCCTCTGGTGTTACTTGGACCCTTTACGAACTCGTCATCAATTTTGTATCCGGGCCCTCCCATTCCAGTTCCAGTAGGGTCGCCTCCTTGGATCATGAATCCTTCGATTACTCTGTGAAAAATAATTCCGTCGTAAAACCCTTCGCTAACTAATTTCTCGAAATTTCCTGCTGTAATTGGCATCTGAGAAGAATAAAGCTCAATTGTAATGTTTCCATGATTTGTTTCTAGTAAAACTTTTGTATTTTCAGTTGTCATAATCGCTACTCCTACGGCTATTAGAACTAGGACTATTATAAATGTTGCGGCGATAAATAAGGGTTTTTTGTTTGGCTGTTTTTTGTTTTTCATATATAATCCAT
>CAZAZO010000190.1:0-1888 GCA_964489675.1 Candidatus Woesearchaeota archaeon
GTTCATTGCCGCAGGAGTTTCATCACAGATTTTCATTAGGGCTTTTAGTCCACTAACTACTGCAGGGACTTGGGCTTTTGGTTCTGGTCAAGCACCAATTGGTAAAATTTGGGTTTTATTCCAAAGTTTGGCTGGAAGAAATCCTGTGGGAGCATTACTAGCTTTCTCAGCCATACTTGCTACTGTAGTTGTTTTTGTGTTCTCTGTTTATGGCCAAGCTATGAAAGTAGAGATTCCATTGTCTTTTGGTAGAGTAAGGGGGCATGGGATAAGATGGCCTTTGCATTTTATTTATACTTCAAATATTCCGGTTATTTTAATTGCAGCTTTGCTTGCTAATATACAATTGTGGGCAAGATTAATGGAGAACTGGGGATATCCTCTTTTAGGGACATTCACGGGAGGAACTCCCGCATCGGGATTTGTTTTATGGGTCACCCCAGTAAATCTCGTTGAAAGAATCATTACTGGAGGGATAATTCCTATTGATTTTGCACATTCTGCTGTTTATGTTTTATTAATGGTTGGAGGTTCAATTATGTTTAGTTTGTTTTGGGTTCAAACAGCAGGAATGGATGCAAGGAGCCAAGCAAAGCAAATGATGGCTTCAGGTTTACAAATCCCTGGTTTTAGAAGAGATCTAAGAGTTCTCGAAACAATTTTAAATAGGTACATTCTACCATTGACTGTTATGGGTGGAGCTTTAGTAGGATTGTTAGCATCTACGGCTGACCTCTTAGGAGCATTAAGTTATGGTACAGGAATATTACTAGCTGTTATGATTATATATAGATTATATGAGGAGATCGCAAATCAACACATGATGGATATGCATCCTGCGTTGAGAAAGATGATGGAAAAGTAAAATGGCATTTAATTCATTTTTAGACCCTGTATTGGGACCACTTATGAATATTCCTAGTCCTTGGAATCTTTTATTGATTAGTTTTATTCTTACTGCTATAATTACACTTCTCTATAAGTTTTTGACTGATCAAAAGATGATGAAAGAACTTAAAGAAGAGATGAAAGGCTTTCAAAAAGAAATGAAAGATCTAAAAGAGGATCCGAAGAAGATGATGGAAGTCCAGAAAAAAGCTATGGAAAAGAACATGAAATATATGTTGCAGAGTTTGAAGCCTACTTTGTTTACTTTTATCCCTATAATTTTTATTTTTGGTTGGTTAAGAGGTTATTATGAAACCTTGGGGAATCCGAGTATTCTTTTTGGATTAGGTTGGATATGGATTTATATTATATTCTCAATAGTGATTAGTATGGTTTTAAGAAAAGTTTTGAAAATTTACTAATAACCATTTTCTTTTTTTACACATTTGAGTAATTTTTTATCTGCATTCTCTTGAAATGGACAATAATCTATAGATAGAAGACAGTATACTCCATCTGGTGTCTCAAGTATTTTTGAGTTAGTTTTTATACAATTTTGAACGAGAACATCTAGGGTTTTCCAGTCTATTGGAGTTTGTTTCTTCATTTTAAGTCTATCACTGCATTTCCTTTGAATACTACATAAATTTTTCAATATATAAAAGTGTAGTTTAAGAAAAATACAACTAATTTATTTGACGAAAGCTTTATAAAGAGATTAAATTTTTGACTATCCATGCCAAAACCAAGATTAAGAAATCATACATTTAGGAAAGTAAAAGTCAAAGTTGCTACTGAGACAAAGGTTCATTATAAACGTAGGAAGCCTTCTAAAGCAAAGTGTGCTGGATGTGGGAATGGCCTAAAGGGAGTTCCTAATGAATTGCCAATTAAGATGCAAAACATGCCTAAAACTCAGAAAAGACCTGAGAGGCCATATGGTGGAAATTTATGTTCAAAATGCCTAAGAGAGAAGATAAAAGCAGAGGTTAGAAAATGA
>CAZAZO010000191.1:0-1865 GCA_964489675.1 Candidatus Woesearchaeota archaeon
AAGGATATAGCAGAAGGCTTGTCCCCCTTGGGGGTTAGAAGATATATACCTAAAGTTCCACATCCATATACTCTTACAGATGCAAAGTCATTTGTTAAAAACTCAAAAGGAAAGCAAAAATTTGTAATTGAATTAAAAGAGAGTGGCAAGGTCGTTGGGGGGACTAGTATTCATAAAATTGATTATGCTTTAAAGAAAGCTGGTGTTGGCTATTGGCTAAGCAAGAATTATTGGAGGAAGGGCTTGGTGTCGGAAGCGATTAGGGAAGTATTGAGATTTGCATTTGAAGATCTCCATTTAGAAAGAATAATATTAACTTGCAATAAGGACAATAAGGGCTCTGTGGCCATAGCAAAAAAGTTTGGATTCAAGTTAAAAGAAACAATAAAAAATGGTCATTGCCCAAATGCTACAGGAAAAATTTCAGATAAGTTGATTTATGTTCTATTAAAAAAAGATTTCTAGTTGTTTCCTCGTCGATAATCTTTTAGTATATTAAAAGTAGAAAGAGCGCATTAAAATCCAAAACATTTTTGGTTTATAAATTTATCGTCGAGAAAAAGGATATCATCAAGGACAATAAAGTTTTTAAAGAGGATATTTCTTTAAGGAACATCTAAAAGAGGCAAACAAATGAGCGCAGAAGTTGATTTGAACGAAGAATACGGGAAAGATAACCTATTCGACTTGGAAGAAGAGCCTGAAGATTAATCTTCCTAACCCCTTTCTTAATTTTTTATTTTTTTATTTAGAGCTTAGCCTACATCCCTTACTAAGTTTTATAAGTATTCAGACATTCTTTTTACGTATGGGAAATAAGAATCCAGAGATAGTTAAGGCAACGACGGAGGATATTAGGAGGATTGGTGAGCCATATCAGGGCAAGCGGGAGTATGGGAACTTGCGGCTTGCTTGGCCGGGTGTAAGATTTCATGGGGATGATGGTCCATTCTCATGGTTATATGTTTTTGAAAATATGGCATTTAGTTCGGACAAGTCAAATATTTGGTTGGCATATAATCCTTCTACTAATGAGTGGGGAAGGGGTTTTGAGTATAGATTGGATAAGGGTAGTTTTGAAAAACCTTACGCTTCAAGAGAAATGGGGCTTCGGGGAATTCGTCGGAAGATAAAGGGGATTCCTAAAAATAGAATGGGGGCTGTCGAAAAATTCGGATGGGAAATAATTGAAAATATGGCTAAGCAAGTTGGCAAGAAATTAGAGAATTGCTATGCGCCTTGGGAATTAGAATATAAGGAAGATGACCATGATGGAAATGTGAGGATACTCGAGGGTCATTTAATGCTAAATCCCTAGCTGTAAGCCTATGCTCTTTACAGTGTTCTACACCCCTTCAATCATTTTTGCTTCACTAAATAATCCAAGTGCCTTATACATTGCTAGTAGGTGTTCTTTAACAAATGCTTTTTCGCTCTCGTCTAATCTAATTTTAAATAGTCTTTCGTAAAACTTTAGGGCAGACGCTCTTTTTAGCTTGTTTTCAAGTTCCATTGCAAACTTCATGTAGATATTTTTTCTAGCCAGAACTACACGTGCATGGTCAGGAGGGGTTGTGTCCCTGGCTGCTCGCCTAAACATATCATCAGCATCCTCTACTTTTCCTAGCTTGGAATAAAGTTCTGCTGCTTTTAGATATCCTTCAATTTTATCCTTTTTCATGGGCTCAATTCCGGCTTTATTCGCAAAAGCTTTAGCTGCTCTTTCTAGCATGTGTCTACCTTCTAGGTATTTTCCTAATTCTCCGAATAAAAATCTTTTAATTTCTAAGCTAAATCCGCCGCTGTTTAGTGCCGCTTCAAGATAATTTACCTTATTTAAGTCGGTATTCATTTCACTTAATCTG
>CAZAZO010000192.1:0-1853 GCA_964489675.1 Candidatus Woesearchaeota archaeon
CTTTCTTCAACTCACTCTTCTGAGCAATATATTCAATCTCCATAAAATAACCCAGATGCCTAACTTTATTAATCTCAATATTAACTTTCTTGTTCTTCTTATAAATATAAGACTCTGAAATCTTAAACTTTTTCAACCACTGAACAAAACCCAAATCATTCATCAAAGCTAAAAACCTATCTTTCTTTTCAGGAGCAATTGTAAACTCAAACTCTTCTTTAACAACAATCTCCTTTGTCCAATACTGTCTTAACCACTTTTTAAAATTAACAACTAATTCCTTCTGATCATCACGAATACGAAAAGCTTTTTTAGGATATTTCTTAACATTACCCTTCATCTTAACGGGAATCGCAAAATAATCATCAGATTTATTACTCTTTTTCTTAAACTTAGCTATCTTAAGAATTTTCTTCCTCAACCCTGCAACCTCCTTAGGATCTAAAGGAACTTTTGTCTCGACTTCTAATTCAACCATTTTCACTCTCTTAAAATAATAAACCTCTGAATGTTTTTAAATGTGTTGGTATACCAGGCTTGTCCGGATTAACCAAATCTTAATTCTGCAAAAAATAAAAGTTTGAATTTCATCCTTTGATGAAATTCTTATTTTTCTTTTAATATTGTACAAAACAATATGCCACCCTAATTCTCTTTCTCTCATGAAATGTTTTTTACTTCTTAGAGAAGTTATTTGAGTTCTTTTTAAAACAAAATTAATACTTTCAACAATACTTCTCATTCCTTTAAAGTCTGGAGGATTGTCTTTACATTTTCTTCTATAAAAACCACTAGGTCTTTTATAGCTAAATGCTTTTTTATCCATTTTTCTAACTGGAGCAAAAAAGTTTATTCCATTTGCACGAGCAACCTCGTGCAAATTTTCTGAATCATAGCCTTTATCACCTAACCCAAAAATATTTTTTAGAGTATTTCTTTTAAAAATTCTTTCTGCAATTTTCACATCATGCTCTCTACTCATTACTAAATCCCAATCCAAAATAATCTGTGATTCTACGTCGATAAAAAGACTTGTTTTTGCATAGTTCATTGGCGGAAGTTTCTTTTCAAATTGCTCGCATCTCTTTTCATAATGCCTCGACCTTTGCCAAGCATCAATTCCAGTTGAGTCTATTGAAGTAATACTCAATTTCTTTGGCAAAAGTAATTTACAAACTTTTCTTAGGATTTTCATATCAAATATTTTCAACCAATCGTGCAACGTACTTTTCCTTGGAATCTTTTTTAATCCAAGCCACGAAATCCACCTTGATTCGTAAAGTTCTTCGATAAAATCTCTAATAGACTTCTTACTTCTCCTAAATAAAATTATCAGCGAAACCCGCTGATAATTTGTAAACTGTTTATTTCCCTTTTTATTGAAATGCAAGGGTAATCCTGAAGAATGGAAAAGTTTAACTAATTCGTTTTCTAATTTATTCGAAGGATGAGCAAGAGTTATTTGTCTCATCCTTATTTTAATATTTTTGATAATAACTAATTTTCGGTTCTAAAAATCTATTCCGGACAAGCCTCCAAAACCATCAGATTTATAAACCTTCAAATCGATTCATTTTCAGTTAATATAAGGGAGATATGTAAATATAATGGAAGATTTCGATAATAAGTCAGAAAGCGAATCAGAAGAACCAAAAGAAGATAGTTTCAAATCTGAAGACCGTTCTGACGATAGAGAAATGCATAAAGCAACATGTGCAGAGTGTAAGCAAGAATGCGAAGTTCCTTTCAAACCAACTGAAGGTAAGCCAGTTTTTTGTAGGGATTGTTATTCTAAGAGAGATAGAGACTTTTAATGAGTAATACGTAGTTGAATTTATTTTTTTATTTTTTTA
>CAZAZO010000193.1:0-1852 GCA_964489675.1 Candidatus Woesearchaeota archaeon
TTTATGAACAAAACATCAACTCCGCCAGCTTTCTCTATTTCAGGAAAATATGCGTCGTAATCAAAACTATTTTTATTGAATACTTTCCAGTTTTTTTGTTTCCCCTCATACTTCTTAGGTAATCCTAAGCTAATGGCCTCGTTTTCCAAGAGTTTCGTATCCATTTCTGTTACGCCAAGACCGTTCTTAGTATTCAAACCGAAACTCATAGTGAAATATGAAGTGAGATAGTCATTGCCCATGACTGGATAAAGTAAAATCCCCTTCAAAATACCTAATGCATGTAATAATTCGAGCCTAAGCACATAATCATAAATGGGCTCATTTTTATCTGTTTTAATATTTTCCATTATTTCATTTATTTTTAATAAATCTAAATTTTTGGTAGCTGATTTCTTATTGTCCTTCAGCGTAATCTCTTTATATCGTTGGAATCTCTCTTGCAGAATAGAAATTGTAGAATACAAACCCTCTTCTCTAATTAGAAACAACCTGTCTTCAAATGCCAATTTAATATTTTCCATGATGTATGCCAAGATGCTGTATGGTAAATCGCCTTCTGCTTTTAGCTCTATCTCTATGTCATCATTGTCTTGCAACTCTAACATCAATAAATCGTCAATATTATTGATCGTTGTTTTTTCTTTTGCAGATATCTCTTTAACATGAAAACTAAATCCATGACCTGGGCCTAATTCCTGAAGAATTATGCTCTTATATGTAGTTACAATAGTATATAACATGCTTATTGGAACGCGATGCAGACCTTTTGGCGCAAAATTAGATTTCATCCCTACGTGTGTTATTGCAGACAAAGTAGCTACTGGAAAAAGACAACCCTTGCTTTCCTCTATAACAACCGTTTCGTCCTCGTCTGTCCAGCTACGCATGACTGAATCGTGTATGTTAACAACCATAGCCTGAAACCTATCAGGACTTACGGCCTCGTAAGGTTGTCTGACATATAGCATTGGAACATGAGAAACTACCATAGAATCTTCGAGACTAAGAGGAGGCCTTGGATGTAACTCATTAAATGCTTTATATACTGTTTGCCATCGTAATTTCGTACCAAGCCGGGCAGGCTTTAGCTCGGATTTTTCACAGGTAATATCCTTTGCCATCATTATGACAGTATCAATATGCTCTGGTTTTTTAGAAGCTTCCATTATCTTTTTCCTAAATCTTAAATGTAACACGCTCTCTACATTCTCTCCTGAAAAAGTAATTAATCCCTCTTTTTCAAACAATGGGCCTTGGATAACAAACAATTGTTTTGGATCATTGTCTGCAAACAAAAATATCACATCTCCATTTGCGACAAGCTTCCATCCTTCAGACTGGTATTTGCCTATAATCCCTTCTACTGTAGTTGATCTTCCTGATGAGGAAGAACCCATAAGTAATGCACTCTTACCAGATAATGCATGTTTAATGACTACACCACTTGCTATCCCCGCATAACCAAATTCTTGTAAATACTCAAGTGCGGAATCAATATCAGTGTTCTTCATAATATCTCTGGCCTTTTGTAATGCCTCTTTTATAAAAGATTCTTCTAGGCGCGATGGAGGCATGCCTAGATACGGTCTCAGAGAATCTTCTGGCAATGAACAAGCAGTATTCACGCATAAAAATAGCACTGCTAGGATCAAGCTAATTATTCGTAAATTGTAAGCTTTATTAAACTTTCTCATAATCCAGGCAAAAAAATGGCCTTTTTGGCACTTATATATTGATGCTATATATTCTTATGTAATTATAGCATATAAAGGGGCTACATTCAAGGAGATTTAAGGTCTTGCTGGTTAATCCTCCGCAACCCCGGAGGTTGCCGTGCTGGCAACCTCCG
>CAZAZO010000194.1:0-1852 GCA_964489675.1 Candidatus Woesearchaeota archaeon
ACAAGTGAAGATTTTGCAAAGACGTATTTATAAAGAGGGGTTGAAGGCATTCGGCTAATGGTTGAATAATTGTCTTTTTATGGTATACTTTATATTAGGCGAATATAGACGCAAAAAATAGCCTCTAAAAGAGGCTATTTTTTGCCGAGATTATGTTAATGCTTAATAAACTTTTCAATACAAAGATTTTCTTATCGGTTATAGCTGGATTGTTTATTTTAAATAGCACAGCATATGCTATAAATCTGTCCAACGCATCCTACCTTAGAGTACAACACGCGGCATCAACTGACGAAGGCAGAAAGAGATTGAAAGAAGCGTTGTCAAAACTGACCTACGAGACTTTTGTAAATCAGAATATAGCCAAACAGGCAAAAAAGAAATATAAAGAATTTTTAAAATCAACAGAAGTAAAAAAGAATAAAAAGGAGGAGTTTTATAATAGCTTAGAAAAATACAACGATATTGCCATATTGCCCATAGACAGTCTTTACAAAAATACAAGAATCTTAGAACATATTGGACTTGGTAGATTCTATGCAAAACCTATTATCTATATAGATACTTCTCTAAAAGACAGCGAAAGAAAAGAAGTTTTACAACATGCTTATGATGAGATAGCAAAGTGGGATGAGAAAAGGAAATCTCTTGGACTAGACTGGAGTCAGATGCGCGAATATATACTTCGAAGAGAAAATTACGAAGAATTTAGAGAATTTGCAATAAATACCCACAGAGAAGCTCATAGGATAGATCGCATACTCAATGTATATAAAGCTAAGGAGAAAAACGATCTCCTTGATGTTATAGCTATGATGCCTTTTAAAGAAGAGAACATTATGCTAGCAGCTGGGGAAAATATGTCTAGGCGTAAATTTTTAAGTGTGGCAACAAGAGGTACAATTGTTTTCGGTCTCGGTGTGTCAGCATTAGATTCTCAAGGAGTTTCTTCTCAGACAATAAGAGAGATTCTGAATAGCCCAGTGTTCAAAAAATTTGTAGATCTATATAGTTATGAAATTATTTCTCAAATAGTAGAGGTCTGTGTTAAAGAAGGTCTTAATATAGACCAACTCCCTTCTTTCCTGGAAACTTTTCCAAAAAGAAGTGCTCGCGCAACTTATAGAGTCTTACCAAAAGTGTTAAAGGGCTGCTGTCAAATAGGAATGGATAAAGCCAAAATTTTCTCCTTTCTAGAAACTATCGCTGGATATTTTGCAACTAGTTCTGATGCCTGTAAAAACGTCCTAAAAATAATAGAGACTATTAATCAAAAGAGTCTGAGAAATGTGAATACCTTGGCACTAACTGAGCTACTGAAGGATGAAGATTTTCTTATTCGCGCAAGTGCAACACTATCTCTAGGGCTACGTCAAAATGTGGGAATTCTAATCGAATCTTTAAATGATAATAGCAGGCTTGTTAGAGGAATTGCTACATGGAATTTAATTCAAAGTGGCAAACTAATTATTGCAAGAATTTTAGAAACGTACAAAGAAAATCTTAATGGTTTAAAAGAGTCTTTAAGAAAAACTTCACCAAATATACCTACTGAGATAGTCAAAAGGGCAGAAAAAATTACCCTATTAGACAATTTAGAAACTCTACTTAAAAAGATAGGCTTAGAGGAAGAATTTTTAATTGCGAAGAATTATAAGAAACTTGTTGCGAAATACAGTTATAAAACGAAAAAGATTATAGCTTGGATTAATTCTCAAGAAGAATTGCCTGTGGTTAAATGGGTTATAGATGCAGCTCAGAAAACTAGCAAAAGGTCCAAAGAACTTGGATATAATATTAAAATAAGTCCGCATTTTCTTTATTCAGCATTAATTGGAGAAGGTTTTGGTGT
>CAZAZO010000195.1:0-1827 GCA_964489675.1 Candidatus Woesearchaeota archaeon
AAGCAAATCATTCGTACCTCAAGAGATCATGGGAATTCAAGCCTCCGACGGGATTTGAGTTTTTGTTGTTAAACTGTGGGGCTTTAGTAGTCTTGCTTACTATACCAAATAAGAAATAACACTATTAAGGAAGCAGCAATAGTTGTTCCAGCCAATTCAAAAAATAACCCATTGCTCAACGCTCCCATCATTAAACTAAACATAACGCCTATAAATATCCCACCAAAAATATAGACTCCAAAGTTTTGTTTATTCATTCCAGTTGTTTTCTCCGAAAACAACCAGCAAGAAGATTATTTATATTTATGTTACTATGACAAAATCCTAACAGACTGTTTCACTTTGGGGTAATGTTACCAAAAATCACACAAATCTTTATAAGGGCTAACAGCCTCGATAAATTAGTCTTTTAATCGTTAAAAAATTAAAAGAAAAACCAAAAGGGCCCGTCGTATTAACGGTAATACATCCTGCTGAATCCAGGAAGAACCGAGTTCGACACTCGGCGGGTCCATTTGGACCTAATATAAAATATTAATAATATTCTATACTAAGTAACTAACTAAGTTAGTAATACTATTTAAATTTATCTTTTAAGTCCAAAGTAGTTACAATGTGCTTACAGTATATAGTTTTCTAACTGTGACACCAATATACCCTACTTCAATATATATGTTCAATCTCATATATCTTTATATACTATCCTTTATTTAAATACGCATGGAAATAAAGACGAAGGTTGGAAGACCGAAGAAGCCTAATAAAAAAAGACCTGTAAACTTAACAGTAGACGAGGAAGCTTTGACAAAGGGCAAGCGGGCAGCAGAGCATCTGAACAAATCTTTAAGTCAGTTTACTGAAGATATGTGGGTAGACTTACACGATAACTTTTTCGGAATAGATAAATCTCCCGAAGCAATGCTTAAACACTTTAAAAAACAAATGGGAGATATGGCAGAAATCTATAAAAATAAATTGGAGGGAGATAAGAAATAATTTAGATTGCCCTGCACGTAAAAACCTTGGGCCACATATTTAAATTGATATTACCTTAACATTGCATGAGTAACAAAAATTATACCTTCAGTTTGCGAGTGAGTCCTGAACGATTTGAGAAGCTTCGACGAGAAGCCGAACAAAAAGAAATTAGTATAAACTCTCTAATTACTTTAAAATTAAATGGGGGATTTAATCAAAGTTAAAAAGAAAAGCTGAGGACATCACAAAAGCAACATCCCCGTTAATGCTTTCCCTAATCTATCAAAGCTACGGATTCTTGCTTTATTAATCTTTGGTGTCACAGCTTAGTAATAATCTAAAAGATGGTGAGAAAAATAGCAAAAGAGGATAATCATTCAGAAACAGATTTTTTTTCTGTGCATGGCGTTGAGGGATGTTGTTATCCCTACTTACGTCAGACCTTTGAGACCTTATTACTACAAAAGAAAATCAAACAACAAGAACTAGCAGATGCTCTTGGATTAGACAAGGCATATATTTCTAGGATGGTTAATGGTATTTGTGTTCCCAATCTTAGAATACGCTTGAAAGTTGCAGAGTTCTTTGGAGTAGACTCTGTTTTAATTTGGCACACCCGCAAGGATAACGATGAATCCACCTATGATGTTCCTAACATTTCATCCGAGAAAGATGGAAAACCAAAAGAGAATAGCAGGAGCGATGATGCGACTGTTGAGAGGGGAGAGTCCTCGGAACCTAATGGACGAGAGGGTATTAATGATACCCTACACACAGAGCGAGGTATGGGTAGCAATCGAGAGGCTCCAAAAGAAAGCCAGCTGGAAGCAGCTGAGCCTTCCAATCATG
>CAZAZO010000196.1:0-1793 GCA_964489675.1 Candidatus Woesearchaeota archaeon
TGAAAAACAAAAATTATCATCTGAAGAACTCCTCAAAGAAAAATTTAAATATTTTTGTAATATGAAGCGGCCATTTATCATCCGGTTTAATTCCAACATACTCCAATAAGAGAATTATTGTGCCTATGAGGGTGCTGATTAATAAAATCCATTCCAATTTTGTATAGCTATTTCTTTTCATTTTTTACACCTATTTCTTAACCCAAACTTACTAACGCGTTAGTATCCGCTGAGTTAAATTGTTAGGTAATTTTTATGCTTTTTGATTTTCTTTTTCTTCTGCTAAAAAAACAAGTTGCTCCATGCTTTTTTGTCTCTCATATTTAGCAATATACCAATCCTTGATTAACGTTTCGATTAAACCAATGAGCAATTTAGCCTCTTTGGGATCGACTTCAATAATTAAATTGATATCTTCTTCCATGTGTGCCCCTATATTGCCAATTTTTCGTACTGCATCAATAGCAGCCCATGTTGTAGGATCAATTTTATTTTGGAGTTCATCGATTTCTTGTTTTAGTTTTGGTTTTTTTATTTTCCAAAAGTTTCTTATCATACCTTGCAAACATCTCCGAGCTAATGTAGCTGATGCCTTTGGAGAAAGATCACGTATCAAACAAGCCTCTTTATAGTCTGAAATTATCGCTTCAGGAATATAATCAGGGAAAACTTTTATTTCTGCCGCAGGAATAAGTTGCCAAGTTTCTTTGGGTTTTTTATATGGAATTATATTCCCTAGGTGATCTGATGTGCAATCATGTACATGCATTTTTAGCGTATATTCTTTACATTTGGGATTAGGGCAAGTAATAACTTCGACCCTGAGTTCTTGATAGCCATATTTATTATTCTCAAAAAATCTAGCAGAATATGAAAAAAAGTTTGAATCCGTGATAGTCGCATTATGTGTACAAAATGGACATTTCCATAGAAAAGTCATATTTCACCTCTTTTTATTTGTTTTCTTTTATAGCTAAAGATGCAAAAGCAATTTTCTAGGGAGGCTTTGAGGTCAAAAAGCATGGTATCTCTGCCGGAGGCAGAGATTTTTTGGCCGAAACGCCAGCAAAAATCTGCGCTGGAGATTTTTGCGTTCCCAAGAAAATTCGTTTTTGCATCTACGGATATCATATTAATACGTCATTTGCCTTTCCCGGAAATACTCTTGGGCTTTACAGATATTCTCAATAATCTCATCACGAGAGAAAGTTTTGCCCCATTTATTAGTTTCTTCGTACTCAAAGGGTAGTCCCACCTCTTCCTGATTAGAGAACCGATACAGAAGATGAGCATGCTTTTCCCAATTAGTATCTATATTCTTAATTCCGTAATCCTGACAGTTATTATAAATATCTGAACCAGGCAAAGGATCTAAGCCTGATAAGCTTACATAATCAGGTCTATTCTCCTCAATAAACTGTTTAGTCATCTCAACTACATTCTGCGGCTCACCGGGTAAACCAAAAACTAAACACATCTTCACTCTAATCTCATACTTCTTACAAAGCTTGATGAAATTTCTTACGTCTTCAACGGTAATTTTCTTATCAATAATATCTAAAACCTGCTGAGATACGCTTTCAACCCCGGTAGCTAACTCCAGGCAACCCGATTCCTTAGCTAAAGCTATCTTTTCCTCAGTTACTCCTAAAACTGTAGTTTGACCACGCCATAAAACATTAGCTTTCTTAATAGCTTGCATAAAGCCAATAGCTACATCTCTATTAACTGGAACACAGATCTCATCTTTTAAGTTAATCGCTTCAACTCTGTACTCTTTCTTTAGATATTCT
>CAZAZO010000197.1:0-1791 GCA_964489675.1 Candidatus Woesearchaeota archaeon
CCCTAGGGGGGGGGGGCCTGGACTTTCTGGCGGGGCTGTTCCTAATGGAGACATTATCCTTGACACATCAAAACTAACAAAGATTGGCAAGCTAGACAAAGCAAGAAACACAATAGAGGTTGAAGCTGGGGTTATTCCAGATGACTTGAATGAGTTTTTAGAAAAATATGATCTTGAACTTCCTGTAAATCCATCTAGTCACGCAGTATGTACCCTTGGCGGAATGATAGCGACTGACGCTGTTGGCTCTCGTGCAATAAAATATGGTTCGACGTCACAAAACGTTAGATGGATAGAAATTATTAATGCTAAAGGGGAGCTTGAAAGAAAGGGTACGACAGAAATATCTGACTATTCTGGGCTGGAGGGGGCAACGGGAGTAATTGTAAGGGCATGCTTGAATCTTGTGCGAAAGAAAAAAAGGTCTGCTTCTTTAATTCCCGTTAACAGCCTGAGCGAATTAGTTGAATTGACGCACAAACTAAAGGGACATGAACACATTTCTGCGATTGAATTTATTGACGATATCTCTTCAGAAAAAATTGGGCTTGAAAAAAAATATCACATAATTGCAGAATTTGAAGATGACACTGGTAAATTAAAGAAAGAAAAATATACTGAGTTATTTAAGCTAAGAGATAAGCTTGGACCCCTTTTGTCTAGAGAAGGATATACTCAAATAGAAGACCCAAAATTGCATCCAAATAAGATTAAAGATTTTTTGAGTTGGTTGAAGCTAAAAAAGATTCCTTGCTTTGGACATATCTCTATTGGGATTATACACCCAAGATTTAGGCCCGAACAAGAAGAGTTGATTAAGGAGATGATGAAGGTTGTAAAAAGGCTTGGGGGTCAAGTGTCTGGTGAGCATGGTATAGGGATATTAAAAAAGCAGTATGTGGATCCTCAAGATAAAAAAATCTTAATGAATATAAAGAAGAGGACTGATCCTAATAATAAATTTAATTCGGGGAAAATAATATGACTGAGGAAAAAAGAAAAAAGAAAAAAGAAAAGCCAACTGAGCAAGAAAAAATTCAGGCAAAAAATCTTATTGAGGAAGTAACTGAAATTTTAGAGCCTTGTATAAAATGTGGAATGTGTAAATCAAATTGTCCTGTATTTAAAATAATAAGAGAGGAAACAATCTCTCCGAGGGGTCATGCCATTTTGCTATTGAATAAAAAACTAGAAAATTCAATATATGATTGTAATCTTTGTAAGGCTTGTGAGAGGAACTGCCCCTTGGGAATTAAAATCTGTGACGCTGTAACAAAAGCGAGAGAGGCTTTGGCTCTAAAGAAAAAAAATACAAAACAAAATACGGAGATGATTAAAAATATTAAAGAGACTGGAAACCCTTTTGGTAACAAACCGCCAGAGGGAGAAGAGTTGTTTTGTTGTTAGCTAATTATGTGCGAAGAAGAAAACTAACTTATTCTTTTCAATCTTGTTTAACTTAACAAATCCAAATCTTTCAAATTGTATGACTGAACCCTCTTTTAATCCACTTAGTTTGTCTTCTCCATAGCCTTTGACAGTTGAGCCATCTGGCATAACCACTTCTACTTTTAAGCAATCGCATTCGCCTGGAAGCCACTGAATATATTTAACGTCTAGCTTATCGTCGGGGTCTGCTGACAAAAAGCTAAACTCTCTTGGCTTTGCTTTTAGTATTTGGCTTGCCTTAAAATTCAAAAGATGCATTAATCTATAATCATTATTCTCCATTAATTCTAAATCATCTTTTGGAATATAAAATGTCTGCCCAGTTTTATACCTTCTAATTCC
>CAZAZO010000198.1:0-1788 GCA_964489675.1 Candidatus Woesearchaeota archaeon
ATTCTTAGACCCATTTATATTCGCTTCTGGAGCTAATAAATCTTTTTGCATTTCTTGCTTTTCCTCAACAACCTCTCTTTGTTGTAAAATCAAATTTTGCAATTCCTCAAATGATGTCACTCCATATTGTGAAAGATCATCTAAACTAATAAGTTGTGCCAACGAGTCTGGCGTCTCCATCATTCCAGTTGCATCTAGTTGACCAATCAAAGATTGCAAAAACTGATCTAAAACCAACTTATCATTTGGGTCCATCTGAGATTTCTTTATTCTTGCATTAAAAGGCATGAATTCTTAATTTACTTTGTAAAGAAATTATCAAACATTTTTTGTGTAATGTCTTTAGGCGATACACTTTGCTTACCATTTTTCCACGACTCATCTACTTGATCTCTCTTATTTCTAATATCATCTGACAATTTTTCTCCTGCTGTTTTTTCTTCAATTCTTGGAAAATCTTTTTCATCAAATATACTCATACCATTAGTCGAGTTAATATACTTAGAGTTTTGAAAAACACCACTCTGAGTAATTGAAGAACTTTTTTCTTGAATAGTTGATTTTAAAGATTCTGCCATTTCTGCCATTCTTTTCTCTTCTTTTTCTCTCTTGTTAGAAAAAATAACTTCTTTTTCTTGTTGAGTTTTAGTTTTATTATCTATTTCTTCGGCAGCTTTTTCAGTTTTGCTATTATCCCATATAGTATTAGAAGTATCGATCTTAATATATTTAGATGGACCTCCTTCGTCTTTCACTTGTCCAGTCATAGCAGAAGAAATAGCATGAGAACTTATTAAACCATTATCTTTATTAACTAGTTTTTTCGCTTTTTGTTCTTGAGAAACCTGTTCTAGTGTCTTTTCTGAGGTTGCTTCTTTTTTCTCAGGAGACGAATTATCTTCTTTTTTTTCTAAAAATTGAATTTTATTCTGATCTGACATTCTTTGGATCATTATTTTCTCCAATAACCTTATGTAAATTATTTACTATTTTCCCCTTCGTTTCTTGTATCAATTCGTTAATAGTTGACGCGGTTCTAATTTTATTTGGCTCTTTCTTAGTTTTATCTGGTTTCCCATATACTTCATCTAGATTATCATTATTAATTTCTTCTTTAGGAGAAGACAAATCCGCAGAAGTAAACTTAATAGTCCACTTGCCCTTAGACCTCTCCGCTCCATTAAAATTAAGACCAAATAATTGATTAACTTCTCTTGAAATATCTCTCAATTCTTCATTTTCTATTGTTTCTGTTTGACCTGCTTCATTAGGATATTTTTTATCTGGTATTACTACCTGTATATCCTTAACTCCATCAGGAGAGATGTTTTCTTTAACAAACTCTGATTTAAATTGCTCTAATCTTCTTCCTGGGTATCCATAACTTTGTAATTTTTCATAAACATATGAAGTCAAAGTCCTTTTACCCTTTTCTGTAGTTTCTTCTGGAGATACTTCCGGATCAACATTTTCAGAAACAGGTGATTCTTCTACCTCTTCCTCCATTGCCCCTTCTGTATCAAAAGAAAGAGGACCACTGTCCTCATCTTGCACAGAAAGTCCTCCGTATCCCTCAGATAAAAGATTGCTAAAATTTTGAGCAACCATCACACGAGTTTTGCCTGATGACGAAATAGCCATTGTTTTACTCCCTTATTAACTATTGTAAAAAACCAGCAAACAATGCTATTTAATTATTTATCAGCGACTAGAGCATTTACATAATCGTCACCAAATAACTGTCTCCAGTATCCTTTCAAGAAAGTTTTATTCTTCTCGTCTAGATTG
>CAZAZO010000199.1:0-1784 GCA_964489675.1 Candidatus Woesearchaeota archaeon
TTTATTTCTTTTGTTTTTAAGCAGAATTCTATTAGAGTCTTTAAATTTTCTACTGGGTAAATGTCTATGCCATCAATAAAACTTGCTTCTACCGCATTCCCCTTTGGGAGGAAGATTTTTTTGAAACATTTTTCTTTGGCATGTTGAATTATTGCTAATATCCCGTTTATTCTTTTTATTTTTCCTGTCAAAGAGAGCTCTCCGATAATGATGGAGTCTTTGATTTTCTCCTCTGGAATTTGGTTATCTGCCAAGAGAATGCTTACTGCGATAGGAAGATCAAAGAGAGCCCCCTGTTTCTTTACTTGTGCTGGTGCGAGATTGATAGTTTTTTTGGTTTGGGGAAATTTTGCTTCACTGTTCTTGATACTGGCTCGGACTCTTTCTTTTGACTCTTGCACAGAAGCATCTCCTAGTCCAACGATTGAAAATGAAGGAAGGCCATTTGAGATATCTGCCTGGACTTCAATTATACGGCATTGCAAGCCGGTGAATGAGCATGAAAAAACTTTACCTACCATGATTAAGACCGATTATGAGCCTTGATTATGACAGGCGGGTTTAAAATTTTCGTTAAATTCTCTTAAAATTATTTTAAAATCAGTCTGTATTTTTCTTCTCCTGATTGGAAGTAGACCATTGCTCCATTATTAGCTGTAACCATTACATTAGGTAATTGTGTTATTTCTGAAGAATTCTCTATTTTGACATAAACTTGAGCTTCTGGGTGATATTTTCCGAAGGTATAGACTGAATCTGAGACTGAGGAAAGTACTTTTATTTCATTTAGATAAATTCCCGTTGCTACTTGTGATTGGACTTCTTGTTTTGTTATAAAAAACAAATCGCCAGTATAAGTCCATGCGTATTTTGTATTGTCTTTTTCTAATGAGAGTTCGTGAATTTCATTTTCGGTGTCTAATACCCATACGGAAGCTGAGTCCTCTTGCGTAAAGGCAAAGCTTTTTCCATCTATCGACCAAATACCATTAATGGTTTTTGTGAAATCAAAATCTTCTATCTTTTCTCTATCTTTTCCTTGGATGTCTACTTTGTAGGCAGTAAATCCTTTATCCAGGTCAATTACTAGTGCACCCTTTTCTGACCCAAAGATTAGAGGTGATAGAATCTCTTTTTGGAAATACACAAGAGCTCTTTCTTGATCGTCTTGTGAATCTACTAGTTTGTATATGTGGTTATCTTCTTCGTAAATTAATTCATATGTTATTTCTTTTTCTGGTTCAGGGATTTCGCTGATTGTTTGGATGTATGGATTGATTTGAAATTCAACTTCTATATCAACTGTTCTCCAGAGTTTTACTGTAACTGCTATTGGTATGGATTGATGTTCCTCTTTTACTAAAATTAGATCTTTCAAACCTCTTTTTTGTGTAATTTCGCATGGAGATTTTTCGCAGATTATTTGCTTTCCATCTATTGTTAAGACTGTAAATGGAGCTTCTGCAGTTATTCTTATTGTGCCTCGATTTAAAATGGTTGCCCAAAGGAATAGGAGGATGAATCCTAATATTACTAATCCTAAAATTATTACTCGGCCTAAAGTTTTTCTTTTTTCTTCATCCATTTATGATGTTTTTAAAGTGGTTTATTTCTTTTAAGTGTTTTTTCTTGTCTAATTGTATGCCAATTACGTCGATGCGCCAACTGAAAGGCAGAGAAAGTGTTGATGAATTCAGAAAATAAAGTGCTGTTTTTATTATTTTTTGTTTTTTTTGGTACGTGATTGATTCTTTTGGTAAGCCAAATTCAGTGGTTGTTCTTGT
>CAZAZO010000200.1:0-1783 GCA_964489675.1 Candidatus Woesearchaeota archaeon
ATTTTGCAAAAAATTCAGCATAGTAATCTTCTTTATTCTCGGTAGTACCTTTATTACCCCACTGCCAATCATTAACAAATCGATCATAAAGGGAATCTTCCAATGTAGAAATAGAACCTTCGCGCTTTAGATAATTTAGGTTTAGGTAGAGTGAGAGTTCATCAGAAATATCCTTGCCAAATTCGACTCCTCCATAACGCCTATTCTTATCCCCATCTCCAAAACCATAGGATGCATAAGCACGAACTCCATCAACATCTTTCCCTGATTTAGTAATGACATTCACAACACCAAAGATAGCGTTATTCCCCCAGAGGGCAGAACCAGGGCCTCTTATTATTTCGATCTGTTTAACATATTCTAATCCATAGGCTTCGCTCAAAAACCCTTGATATTCATTTAGTTTTCTGTCATACGGAACACCATCAATCAAAAATAGGATGGGTCCTGCGCCACTCATAAAAACATCCCTCTTCCAGTCATTATTTTGCTCACGGAAACCTGCTACTGAACCCACAACCTCCGGAATCGTCTTAAAACCAAGTTTCTTAATTTGTTCATATGTTAGAACAGTAACTAATCCCGGAGCCTCGATTAGTTCTTCTTCATATTTTGACACTGAAGTAACTACCGAGGGTATCTCCATAAAAAGTAAATCCTCAAGTGGCATTACATCCCTTTCTTCTTGCGCATTTGCGATTGGGATTACCAATGCAAACAACAGAAAAATACACATCAGCGTCTTAAAGAGCCCTTTCATTTTCATGTCGTTCACCTCATCGTTATAAAGTTAAAATTCCAATTCTCATTAATAGCCATAGTCATCCTCATATGTTCCTAAAACTTGTAAGAAATCTTGGTCGTCCAAAGGCGTCGCATGATAGGAGGTGGAAAATAGAAATCATTTTCCTCGATTACGGGACCGGCATAGTCCTTTTCATCAAATACGTTGTTTATACCAACAGAAAATACCCAGTTTCGACTAAATGCTTCGGTAGTTGTAAGATGTAAATCTACCAAATTGTAGCCAGGCAGGTCAAAATTGCTCCCTGGGAAGTTATAAATCTCTCCTACATACAAGTCGTGAAGGTACAGATTGAGTTTGTTTTCCATGAGAAGAAAATGAATTCCTACCTTGCATTGATGTTTGGGCGCAGATGGGACAACATCATCATTTTCATCCACACTGCCAGTAACATAACTGTAAAGGCCGAAAACCTTAATCCAGTCACTAATCTGACTGGTAATGCCAAGGTCAAAACCTTCTGTGACCTTCTCTCCGGCGTTCTCAAAGGTTAGGTCAAAATTGGGGTCAGAGAGTGGTGTTGGAACTTGTTTTACAATATTTTCTGCTTGATTCTGATAGATGCTGGCTTCAAGCCTAAATCGACTCAAATCATAAATGTATTGTAGCTCATATGAGGTTATTTTCTCAGGCTTTAAGTCAGAAGCCCCTTTTGTATTACCAATCCTTCCTGGATTTACAATCTGATCCGCAGTATAGTGAGGATCAGGCACGAGGAAACCTCCTCCATATAGAAGTTTTATTATATTGTTTTCATTAATTCTTATAATACCTGATAACCTCGGAACTATAATATCCTCATGCGTGTCGGATTTTTCCATCATTGCACCAGCAACTACTTTGACATTTTCAGTAATATTAATCTCATCTTCAAGGGTTAAAGTGGTATAATGTACATCCATCTCCTCATCGCTTGTCCAGGTAGGCTTCGGAACGCCAATGCCCCAATCGCCATTTTTGTAGGGTAAAAGATGAACA
>CAZAZO010000201.1:0-1781 GCA_964489675.1 Candidatus Woesearchaeota archaeon
AGATAAACATACTAATAATCCTGCCGTGTTCTTTCAATAATCTAATTTTTTTAAACTTTTTTTCCTTTTTTTCCTCTAATCTTATTGCTTTGTGGATAAAAGGAACTGACGCAATCGCTATAAACACTACCATAATCAGACTTATATAACTTTTGAACACCCAATAACTTAAACCAACCCCCACTAACGCATAAACAACTCCTATAAAGAACATTTCCCATGGTTTTCCCGAAACCTTTTTCGGATTAACTAAAATCTCCAGAACCATCTTAAAAATTAAAATACTAACTTATTTAAATCTTTTGCCTGCTTAGCTGTGATGTTTAATTTGATAATCTGTTCTCACTTTTAATATACTTCTAATTTTTCGCTCTTTTCGGTGATTTAAATGACCGAATTGACTAAAAGGAAAAGAAAATGGATAATACAACAATTTAGGATTGGAAGAAGTGCCACTTCCATAGCTAGAATACAAAAGATTAGTAGACGTTACGTTTACAAGCTTACTGCCAAATATAAAGAAATGGGATCTAGTGCTTATGAAGGAAAGAAATCAGGAAGACCAAAGATAAGCATTAATCCTTCTTTTGTAAAGAAGGTTGTGGAAATCAGAAAGAATGATGATTATGGGAGTGAGAAAATACACTTTGTCATGAAGAAAGAAGGATTTAATGTGTCGCAACATATAATTCAAAGAATTCTTGATGAACAAGGATTGACTGATCCTTGCCCCAAAAGAAGAGGGCAAAGAAAGTATGTCCGTTATCAATGGCCATTCTCTAATTTTATGTGGCATTGTGACTGGAGTTTCTATGAGAGCAAATGGTATGTTGTTTACATTGATGACAGAAGCAGAAAGATAATGGCGGCTGGAGAATTTGATAATGCCACACAAGAAAATGCTTTGTTCGTACTTTATCAAGCAATTCTGACAAATGAAGTTTGTCCAGTAGTTATTCTCAGCGATAAAGGCCCGCAGTTTTATGCGAATATTAAGACAAAGAAAGGAGAAAGAGCAATTTCCAACTTTGAACAGGAGTTAGATAAACTAGGAATTCAATTTTGGACAAGTAGAAGAAATCATCCCCAAACCAATGGTAAAATGGAGAAGTGGTTTGATACTCTAAAGAAAAGGAAGAAAAAACATCCCGAAGAAAGTTTACAAGACTTTGTAAGATGGTACAATGAAAAAAGGATTCATCATGCTTTAGGGTATGATACACCAGAAAAAACATACTGGGAAAAACTGTGAACTAATTTCCGAATTGAGAACAGATTTCCGAATTATACTCTTTATCGACCAAAAATTAACGGTCAATATGAAAAATAGTTCACAAATGAAAATCGTCTTTATGTAACGTTTTGTTTATAAAGTTTAAAAACAATCTGTATACTCTAGAAGTGAGAACTACTTTTCGAATTATTCAGTTTTTCCGGCACAGTTCAAAAAGTGAGTGATAATTATCTTTGCTGTTCGCTCGTCATTTTCTTGATGTTTTATTTGACATATTAAATGATAAACTTATCGAGGGAAAAGACTATTCGTCAGACAAAGTTAAGTGGTATGGCTCGCTCACATTTTGGCAATACTGAGAGATGCTTTGCATCTCTGGTGTCTCAAAAAACTTCGTTATATTGAGATGATGGTGATTATCACTTTGCGGTGCGGGCTGAGTGGGACGGATCCGATTATCAGGAGGGATATTGCTCGCCTGCACTGGGGGATTACGACAACGATGGTGATCTGGACTTGTTCCAGACCGTCTGGGCTGGTTACGGCA
>CAZAZO010000202.1:0-1777 GCA_964489675.1 Candidatus Woesearchaeota archaeon
GCAAGAACAGGTCCCAAAACACTAAGGCCTTTGCTTCAAAAACTTATTGTTATGTTTAAGTATCCCGAACTATCCGCAATGTCCAGACAGGCCCATCACCTTAGAAAACTAAAGGGTGCTGGACAGGAGGGTGTTATAGCCAATCTATTTAAAAACAACAAGGAACTCTACAAGAGAATGTTGGCTACTGAGGGAAAAATGTTTAGTGGTAAATCAATGGATGACTTTCTTCTTCGCCAAAGCCAGGCTCCTGATTATGATGACATCTTAAGAATGATAATGTAACTTCGTGTTCGTTTTACACTAGGGGTGGGCTTAGGCTCACCCCTTTTCTTTCCTAAAATCATCTTTTTTGTGTTATATAGATAATGAGAATATTTTTCTAACCAAGAAAGGAGGTTAATTGTTGGTAAATATTTTTGGGATCATTTGTGCTATTGTTATCTATATTGGTGGTGTTGCATATATTAGGGAACTAATGGATGAAACCCCAGGAGGAAAAGATGTCTCTAGATTCTTTTTCCCAATACTAATGGCAATGGCTGGTTGGGATATTGTTTTTGATTTAATCCGAGGGCTTTGGTCAAAAAAACAAAACAATTTAAACATACCAAATTAAAAAATGAAAAACTCTTGGCATACCAAAGAATGGAAAATGATGCGCGATGCTCGCATTGGGGGTGAGTGTGAACAATGTGGGGCTACCGATTCCCTTGTTTTACAACACTTGTGGCACCCACCAAAATTCCAAAAGGTACGCCGAGAAGCAGCCCATATTTTAGGGCTAAAAGAAGAATCATATGAAGTATGGCAAGAAGCCAAAAAACTTTACAAAGCCAATCAAGAGAGATATTTAAGTGGTGATGACACCATAACACTATGTAAAAAATGTGCCTTTTTATGGGACAAGCATGGGCTTATATTATGTAAAGATTGCAAGGAGCATTACCACCCTCTCTCTGATGGCAAATGTAAATATTGTAAGGAAGAACAAAGCAACAGTTCTTATGGGACGTTATTTGATGGGATAGAATGATGCTTGTATTTAAATACTTAGATCTTAGGTTGTTGGAATTGCTTGTTGATAAAGGAATGACAACAAAGGAAATCTGTAACCAGATGGGTATTGAGCGTCGAATAGCCTACAAGGGTTTTAGGGTAATTGGTAAATGGCCAGAGTTTCCTGAAACCGAGGTGGATGAAGATAATATAATCAAACAGCGTATTTACGAAGACATTAGGCTTAGGGACATAAGAGGAACGGGTCAGAAGAAGGTTAAGCCCATATTAAGAAAAGCAGGAGTAAAGGTTTTTCATTCTGGAAGATTTAAACGTGCAAAAAGTAAATGGAAAGAAGAACATGGAGAATTACCTCAAGCACTTAAAGATATCCCCCGCACCGAATTTAAAAAAATATTAAAAGAACATGGTGGGATGCGGGGAGTATCTAAATACTTGGATTTTACAGAATTAGAAATTAGGGGGGCTGTCCTTTATCATGGCCTAAAGGAGGTCTGATATGAAGTATATCATTCTAGGGTTAATGGCAATTCCATTATTAGGTGGGGTTATTGTATCTCTAGCCGGGAGTGCCTTGGTGACTGGTGGAACTATATTCATTAGCACAAGCCTTGCGGGATTTATTTTAGCAAAAAGTAAGGGCAGGGGTTAACTCCCTGCCCTATTTTTTTAGATATTATATTCTTTTTTTATGTCAGACCTCTAGCAAACCTATCATACATTTCTTGATTTCCAAGCACTCCCTGAAGAGATCTTA
>CAZAZO010000203.1:0-1764 GCA_964489675.1 Candidatus Woesearchaeota archaeon
TATAATATAATATTCCTTGATTTAACCCATGGGAAAAATAGAGCTTTTTTTAGGTTGCCCAGTCCCCTTACTTCAATAGTTGGCTGAACTATTACAACCTTATCAGCAAACTTAAGTCTTATTATTTTATCTCGAAGTTTATTATTCTCACTTTTTAACCCTTCAGTTATTCCATAAAACAACTCATTATATAGATTAGACAATTTATTCCTTAATTTTTCCAAGTATGATAGATTATAGATGGTGGGGGAATCTCCTCTCATAGATTTCTTTTAATTATTTTCTATATTATATACACTACTTTAATTATGTCAAGTGTTGTTTTGTTTTATGCTTTTGTATTATTAGTTTCATCTGGGCTATGCCTTTATGTTTTGTAATAGAGTAGCTAAATATATCATCTTGCGTAAAAGATCCACCCTTCATTTTCACCTTAAACTTTTTACCTTGTTTGTGTTTTTGAATCAGTTGTTCTTCTATGGGGAGATTTAATATTTTGCCGTTTTTCAAGAGTAGCATTTCTCGCCATTTTTGTTGGTGTAATAGTCGGGGTGTCCTTCTTCGTCATATTTGTTTTTATCTATGGGATTGTCTGGGATATCTACCTTAACTGGATTGATGTGAAATGTTTGAGCCAACCGCTTTTTCTTGGCTTCTATTTTATCAACTTCTTTAGATTGTCCGGCGTCTATCATTCTCATTCTTTTATTAGAAGCTTCTATTCTTTCTATGTGTGCTGACATTTCGTGTTCTCCGACATATACTATACAGTTAGGATTGATTAGACGACCAGCTATCTCTATTGGATTCGCCCCGGCCTGCCACGCCTTTTTCAATGCGGAAAACTCTTTGTCATTAAGCGTAAAATCATCTCCACTAGTTAATACTGCCTTGTATTTGTCCATCTTTGGTTATTTTAACAAAATTAGATTTAGATTTCTTGGTCTTGTAGTAGGCTATCAGCTTTCCCAAATCAGACTCTAGTTGATATGGCGTGGTAATTGTCGGAGCATACTGAATGGTTAAACATTTGGCGGCTGCGTTAATGGCTCGCTGTAAAAAATCCGAACCATATTTTTTAAGCAGGCGTTCTACTGAAGCACGCTGTGTCTTGTTAGAAAACAATCTCTCATAAGAGGGATTAATTTTTCTGAATAACTCAATAGCTTTTTGAATATCTTTTCCCGCAAAACTTTGTTTTGCTAGATTAATTTCTTTTGTATTAGTTTCTTTAATTAAGTTTCTTTTGTACTGTGTGATTTTCACACCAGATTCTAGTGTTCTTTTCACACTAGATTTGTTTTTAATCACACCAGATTTATGCTTTTTACCTTCTTGTGTGATTTTCACACCAGATACCTTTTTGAGAAATATACTACCCAATTGATATATAACTTTTCTTCTGGCTCTTTTGGTGGGTGTGTCTAAAACAACACCCCCTTTATCTACTGCTATTATCCAACCATTCTGCACACACACTTGAATTGCTCTTGCTATTGCCTGATTTCCTCTTCCTGTAAATTCCATAAACTGAGATTGGCTTATATAGTCGTTCTTTTTTCTACCACCATTGATTATGTCTTTCCAACCCAGTGTCTTTCTGGTTATTAGTAGCACAACCCTTAGTTCTGTATCAGACATGTTTTTCATCTCTCCATTATATAGCCAGTTTGGGGTGGGGGTTGTATTTGGAATGAATGAATCCATTTGTTTTTTTAGTAATAAAAAAGCTACTCTAACAGCTTCTGTCCTGTCCTGATACAG
>CAZAZO010000204.1:0-1763 GCA_964489675.1 Candidatus Woesearchaeota archaeon
ACCCTCAGTTAAATTCTTATCTTTTTTCCTAAAGTTTAGTATCGCTTCGTCCTTTTTTCTCTCATACTCCTCCTCGTCGATAACTTTAGGTAGATATTCTAGGAACTTACCTCTAAGTACATAATGTTTTTTGTATTCTCTCATCTTTTTCTTCCTCCAACCTTCAAAAAGCTTCTCTTTTGCTTTTTTGTTGTAGTAAACAAACCGTCCTAACTTAATTTCGTTCTTTGCATATACATGAACCAATGCAATACTTCGATCCACGACGAGATATTCGTTTAATTTAAAGAATTTTGGAATACAAATGATAAAGAAATGCCTTTTCTTTCTAGCAATCATTAATAACTTAATAAATTCTAACTGATTCTTCCTCCACCACTCTGCAGCCAGGCCTCCAAGTGCCCCTTCATCCCAACAGATAATCTGTTCCTCTGTTGTTGATGCAAAGTCAATCAATTTATTTAGATCAAAGAACATATTGTCGACGGTAAAAGACCTTCCAGTCTTATAAGAAATATAATAAGCAATACCTGCTTCAAGATTAGTTTTTCCATAACCCTCGTCCCCATCGATGAGTAAAACATTATCCATTTTTCGTTTCATACGTTCAACCATCAGGTCTAACTTTTCTACAAGTTTGTTATCCATATAATATTCTTTGTCTGTTACAACTACCATTCTTCTTTAGGTGTGAAATTTATTTCACGGGGTAAACCCCTTGAGGGATGATTCCCAATTTATTTATAATCCTGATAAATCCTCTTTATCAGAAATATGTAGGTTATGTCTTTTAGCAAGTTTTCTTAACGCACGATCAATTTCATCTATCTCGTGCAGGATAGTTCCAACGTTTGTAGAATTTCCGACAGTGGCTGCGTCGGGAAGAACATTGCTTTTGACTTTTAAACTTTTTATTCTCTTCCAAATTTCATCTTCTTCTTCATTTAAATTTCCAGAAAGATCCATATAATAATCTCTTAACAAATTAATACATGCTTTTATATTTTCTTCTTCCTTAGTTTGGTTCAATCTACTTAAAATTAAATTCATTCTTTTAATAACTTCTTTGTTACTATTCCATTCACTTTTAGAATCTTCGTCGTCATTATAATAATCTCTTTTCATTTAGAATTGTCTCCTTTCATTTTCTTCCCATTATATTTTATAAATTATCTTCATTTAAAAAACTTTTGTTGTTGGATAAGTATACCTCGTTATACCAAAGTTACTTAGGTATACCAACCATTCACAACATAACTTTTATATATTAATTTCTCAAAAACTAAACATGAGAGTATTAGACATTATTCTGAAAAGAAAGTTAAAAGAAAATTGTAGAGGAATTTAAAATGGGTGTTATGGATTTAATTTATAAACCACAAAAAAGGTTTGACTACGATGGAGACTATGTAGTCAATGCCTTTGATAGTGATCCTAAGAATCCTTTAAGACAATCCAATCCTGTGATGCAAACAACTACTGCAACAATCCCTACAACTCTTAAACCACAACTTCCAAAGAAACCAGTTAAGCCCCCGACAATTGCAGAAAGGGAAAGACGGATACAACCTAGGGCTGTTCAAATTCCAAAAGAGTTAACACCTGAAGAAATCGAACAGTATCAAAAGGAGTTTATCGAGGAGAATATCCAGAAAAGTGTGGAAACGATTGATAAGGAAATCGAAAGACAAAACCAAAGAGTAGAGAATGTAAAACATAGATTGAACGTTGCTATTCGAGAAGGTAATCAATCTAAGATTAGT
>CAZAZO010000205.1:0-1724 GCA_964489675.1 Candidatus Woesearchaeota archaeon
TCAAGTCTACATTTGACCGTTATTCGAAAATATAAAAAAGTGATCTATGGGACGTCCATTTGTAATTAAGTAAAAATACGAGTGCCTGAAAAGTTATTTAATTACAAATGGACGTCCCGGATTGCGGATTCACTAATGGACGTCCCGGATTCATTCTTAGGGGGGAAAGGGGCTGAGAGGCCCCTGACCTACCCGATTTTCAAAGCACATGAAAGCACCTTTTTTACTAAAACTTGCATATAGTTGCTGGGGCATTCCTTTCGCTCTTGCCTTCATTAGCTTCTTTGGCTACTGGATTAGCAGATCCGACTTTTTCCTCACCACGGGAATGGTCACATTATTAATAGGATTTACACTCACTTGCACTGGATTAATTATAATATCCATCTTTAGGTTCAAAAACAGAAAAGCAGATCAAGATTTATTACCCTTAATAAAGAAAGGCATTTTTTTACCGCGCCTCCTACTAATATTAAACTTTCCTACAGCGATTCTATTTATAATTTTTGGCACTTACCTGCATTCTTTAATTTACTTACATATTTCTAATGAGAGCTCACAAAATATTGATCAACTTGTCATCAGCTCGGTTCACAATTCAAAGGTCCTTGGTTCTTTGAAAACAGGAGCTTCTATAACAACTTATTTCTCTCCAAGAGTTGAGGGTGAAGTTCTCATCTCTGTGCGATCTAATAAATCGGAAAAAACAGCCAAAGTCACTGGTTACGCATCGGGTAGTTTTGATGACAGTAAGGTTGTCATAAAAGACGAACTAAATATTAGTATTCTTAAACTTAGAAAAATAAAAGACAAAACATAACATGCTCTTTCAGCGGATCGCAAAAGACCGCGCCCGCTGAAGAGCGGCGTTGGACAAAATAGAAAGAGGAGAAATAGGGGTTAAAGTGGGCAAAGGTTTCTACATGTATTCCTGCCTCTCGTAACCCTTCATGGTTAAAAAACAATGACAACTAAACCATATCTCAAACTCTTGAAATATAAAGAGGAAATAGAACATGGCACAGAATCCTTTTGTTGGTACCTGGAGACTGGTATCCTGTGAACTCAGAAAGATGGATGGTCACGCCAGCTATCCATTCGGTCTGGCGCCTGTTGGATATATCATGTACAATGAAGATGGGTATATGTCCGTCGTTATTATGAGCGCAAACCGTCCCAAGTTTGCTGCCGGGGATATCAGAGGAGGAACAATTGAGGAAAAAGTCGCAGCCGCCGATACTTACATTTCCTATTGTGGCCGATATGAAATTCAGGGGGACAATGTGATCCATCACATTGAAGTCAGTTTCTTTCCGAACTGGATTGGGGTAGATCAAGAACGCATTTTTGAATTTGATGGTGATAAACTATCATTAAGTACCCCTCCTTTTCAGATAGAAGGGGTACAACAGACTGCCCATTTGATATGGGAACGCGTTTAAACAACCTGATAAAGCTATATTAGTGCAATCTGTAAGGCTTTGGGGACATCCTTAATTTCTGAAGTTTATTCTGAGTTTCAAAAAACTTTAAATCAATGTTTTCTGTTTTAAAAAAGAGGTATAAAAGGATAAACTTAAAATGTGAAGTGCGTACCCTATCCCCCCTTAGAATTTTCCGCAAAAGACTTCAATATTTGGCATATACCGAAATTTTTCTCGGATATTGGATATACAGACATCGGATTTGACACGCTAAGTTGAAAATTGATTAAAAAATATATA
>CAZAZO010000206.1:0-1721 GCA_964489675.1 Candidatus Woesearchaeota archaeon
AACTATTCATATTGATGAAACGGATGAAACTGGAGATATTGAACAAGTTAATCCAGGAGAGGTAGAAGAAATTAGTATTCTTGACACCAAGGAAGATAGAGTTGATATGCAATTCGGTGATGGTAGCGTAGCTTTTTGTATCCCCGAAAAATGGTTTGAAGTAATTGAGGAATAAAATGAAAAGAATAATTTGGTTAGCTCTATTCTCGTTCCTAGCATTGTGCTAGGATAATCCCCTATGGGTTTTTTGGAGAGTTTTCCCGTATAAACGTCTAAACACAATTAACTCTCCTTTTTTTCCAGACAATTAAAAACTAGTTTCTATAGATTGATAAGCAATAACACCAAATAAGGAACAAAACAAATGATGTTATTAACCCAAGCAATCAAAAAGAAACTTCCTGCACTCTATAGCCAAGAAAACAACCCTGATCCTAATTGTGTTGTTAAGTTCTTTACTCCAGACAGTAGTTTCACCTGGTATATTACCGAAGGGTCAGAACAAGAAAATGGTGATTGGTTGTTCTTTGGCAAAACCGTTTCCCATATGTGTCCAGATGGAGAATTGGGATATGTGGTATTGTCAGAATTACAATCAGCAAAAGGACCACTAGGACTAAGCATTGAAAGAGATAAGTATTTTGGGGAACATCCTTTGAGTGAATGCAAGTAAAATTCCAGACAATTAAAAACATAACACCGAATATTGTTCTTTAATAAGTAAATATGGGTTAATAAAGCCTGGCCGGTACACTATTAAATAGCGCTATTAGATAGTGTGTCGTGATAAATACTGACTAGCGTTAGTTGTGGACTAGATGAAGCAGCTAACGGGCTTAATTTCGGAGATTGTACCTTCCGTTCTTGCCAATAAAAAGAACACAAGTCAGGAGCTAACCCATATTTTCTTATTTTGTTAAAAAGGAAATAGATAATGGCAAAACGTAAAAGACTTAATACTCAAGATATTGAAGCTATTGCTAATATAATAAGACAACAAGAATTATATGCCGGTGGGCAAAATAAACCCAAAGAAACATTGATGCAATTTGCTAATACTGTTGCTTGTCGTAATATAAGAGAAGGTATTCTTCATTATCTAGAGGAAAATATTGACCTAGAAGAAATACCTTATGAAGCATTTGCTTAATTTTTAAGTAGGAAATAATAAATGTGGAAAGTAGAAAAAACCCCTTGCTATCCTAATTCTTTTAAGGTGAAACATACCAAATATCGTGATGATAATTCATTTTGTCATTATTTCCCTACAAAAGAATTAGCCCAAAAAGAAGCTAACAAAAGGAATAATAGAGAAAATATAAACAGTTGAACAACAAAATATTGCTAGGACATGTACTTTACAGAGTCGAATAATGTGCAGAGTAGTCCTCTGAAATTTGATCTTAATGTCCGGTCAAGTTTACTGTGATAAACTAGCATAATAAGTAGTATTTTGTTCTTTCCCCTTGTTATCCATTAAGCCAAAAGCAGGAACAAGGGGATTTTTTTGAAAATTCCAGACAATGAAAAAATGAATTAGATAGAGTAGTTCTTTAACAATTTCCAAAGGAATATATTATGAGAAAATTAGATGTAGACGTTAGCATAAGGATGGTTATTAGCATTGAAGAGGGAGAAGATGTAGGAGAGGCAATTTCTATAGCTGCTGACAATATGCAATTAGATAACCAAACGTCGGCCTTTGTCGAAGATGCAACAGT
>CAZAZO010000207.1:0-1720 GCA_964489675.1 Candidatus Woesearchaeota archaeon
GACTGTGATGATGAAATTATTGTGCAACGCCTTGATTTACCAGGTAGATGCACGCTTTTGGGTGTTAGCGGTGAGGTATTTGCCGAATATGCACATTTCTTGGAGAAAATAAATTCAGACAAAAGCTTATCTATTTGGCCCGTTGGATATGCTAACGGAATGTTTGGTTACCTGCCTGATAATTGCGTTCTTAGCTTAGCTAGTGGATATGAATATGACAGTTGGCAGAAGTTTGGACGTATAGCTCCACTCCCTTTGGAGTTTGCAGACACTTTTAAAAAAGTTATAAGTAAACTTCTAGGAGATTGACAATGAATATTTGTTTTATCAGAGGTAGTGGGCGGTGCGGGACTACAATCACAAGACATATTTTAGGGCAACATCCTTTAGTAGCCACTTTACCTTTTGAATATCGCTTTATAATCGATCCAGATGGAATTGTTGATTTTTATTGTAGTTATACATCTTCCTGGTCGCCATATATGGCTGACAGGAGATTGAAGAGATTGGAAGAGTTACTCCGAGATATATTGAGTTCCAATTTTTTTCATAAAGTGACTCAACGAATACTGACAATTATTGACAAATCTGGTCTTATGATTTCGCGAAAACGTTATTTGGGGGTGAATCTAGGGGAATTTGTTCCTAATATGGATGTATATATTACAGATTTTCTGGATGAACTTTGTGATTTTTGCTATAGGGGAACTTGGGGAGGAGAAAGAAGCTATCGTCTAAAACCGAAAATATGTTTTTCAACTACGAAGTCAAGAAAAGAACTTTCAAACATTTTCGAGAAATTTTTAAGAAAAGTCATTAGCGATATTATGAAGATTCAAAATAAAGACTTTTATGTTGAGGATAATACTTGGAACATACTTTTTGCTCCAGAACTTCTGGAGCTTATTCCTGAAGCTAAGATTCTCCATGTTTATAGAGATCCAAGAGATGTTATTGCTTCGTTTAGTAAGCAGAGATGGATGCCAACTGATAAAATTGAATCTGCAAAGATTTATAAATCCATTATAGATAGATGGTTTTCAATACGCTCTATTTTACCTTCTGGAAGCTATTTTGAAATTAAATTGGAAGATCTGGTTAGAAATCCAAGGGATATTCTTGTCAAGGTGTGCGATTTTATTAATCTGCCGTGGGATGAAAGTTTACTGGATGTTGATCTGAGCAAGTCTCATAGCGGAAGATGGAAGAGTGAGTATTCAAAGGAAGAAAAAGAGCAAATTAACACACTACTCAAAGATACAATAGAAAAATTGGGGTACGAGAGAGATGAAGGTACTACAAGGTAAATGTAAATCAGCTTCACTTTGTACGCCCATTGAAGGTGTGAAGATTATCTCATCTGGTCAAGTTCTGGCAGAAACCAATTCTCAGGGTTTATACCGAATAGAGAATGAAAAGATTAAGCGAAAACTTAGATTTGAAAAAGACGGTTATGTTCCCAAAGAATATAGGGAAGAAGAACTTGAAGATGGAAAAGTGATTCGACTGCTTGAAGATAAGATTATAGGGTACTCCAATAAATTGTCATACTATCAGGAGGAAACAGCATTTTTCTATATTCATTCCCCCAATAAATTTCGAGCTGAATTGGTTCGATATGGGTATGAAACCGAGGTTGTTAAGACCTTTGAGGAGCAACCAGTTGTTACCCAGCAAGTTCCAGTCGGTTAATTTGTTGAGCAAGGGCATGATTGGAAGG
>CAZAZO010000208.1:0-1712 GCA_964489675.1 Candidatus Woesearchaeota archaeon
GTGAATTCTCCAAGTCCCAACCCTCTGGTTCATGGTCACTTAACATAGCCAATCTTTCTGGTGCATAAGTCCCGTCTGTTCTTTTGGGGCCCCGTTGATCAAGCGCTTCTTGTAGTTTCCATTGAATAAATTCAGACTGCAGCCTTTGTTCTATAAAATCCATATCCATTTTTATAGTAATATAATGAGGTATTAACTGTTTGTGAGTTGGAGAGATTTTCTGAGGGAAATGTCCTACGTGGTCGGGGCGCGCGGGCGTTTGGCCGCCGAAGTACATAATTTTAAATATTTCGTCACTTGCTACAAAAAACCAAATATCAGGCTTATTAAAATACTTCAAGACCCTTTTGAGGGCTTGTTCTTCCAGATCTTTTATCGTCTCCTCGTGGTGATTTGGAATTGGGCCCTGGGGGTCCAAAACAAAATCTGTCTCCAAATATATACCATATTTTGTCTCAGTGATATAAAACGGATCAACTGTTGAAAATGGATCCGGATGGAAAACCGCGCGCATGCGGCTGGTGCGCTCTTCATCGGTCAGAGCCCTAGATTCGTTAATCTCTCTTTCTAAAAAAAATTCCAAAGTTTCTTGGGTTGATACATATAGAGGGCTGTTTGCTTCAAACACTGGGCTATATTCTATAGATCCATATTGAACTGTTGTGTTATAACCCAACCACCTTCTTGTAGTTGAAACTTGTCTCAAAAACTGCCCCAGCGCGGCGGAGTCATTCAGGGTTGGCCTATCTTCGGATGCACCATATTGTAATAAATCATCATAAGTCTGGCCCAGGTGTCCTTCCATCAAATCCTCAAATAATTGTTTCGGAATAACATCCACTACTTTCTCCCTTGGAAGATATACAGTATTCTGGTGTTGGAATCCTCTTTCTGCAATTATCGTGTGTGGTAGCCAACCATGTAAAATCATGATTGTTGCTTCACCGAGGGTGCCCAATTCAGCCTCGAAGAGAGTTTCCATAGCCGCTAATTCCCTCATAGTGGCCTGATCATTATCTGAACTTGCTATAATTCTCGGTACATCATATTTTTGATATAAGTAACAAAGAATTAAAAATTGATTCTTTGTTTGAAAGTTGATTAATGCTCTCTCTGTTTTAACATCAAATGTTGCTGCTTGTTTTAGAGTTATTTTTGTACCAGATGCGCAATCAAACCACCCATAATCGTCGGCTGGTATATTCTGTATTGATTCATTTGCGGGGTGCTCAGCATTAATTTCTAAAAGACCTTGGAGATTTTTAATAACTCCCAAGGCCAATTTAACCGCTAAAATATCTTTACCCACTTGCCCAGCAAGACGCTCTACAAAAGATATATCTCCCAAATCAGATCTGATTTCTATTTTAAAAGGTAGGCTTTGTTCCGTCATTGGTGGTGCCTCACTTTAAGGGTGAGTCTAACTAATATACACATGTTTACTTCCTATGAACTCGTCTCCAGTCTCTGTTAAATAGTTGATTCCTATTTTTGGTATGTTATATAATTTACTGCTGTGTATTTGAAGCATCTCTTTCATATCTACCATTTGTTTTATTTTATTTAAAAATTGAGCCACAGGATTTCCGGTTGTCATCCCTACAGCTGTTCCGTAAATCGCATTCGCGAAGGCCTCATTAACCCATGCTTGACTTATTAAAAGAGTGTTTAATATTTCTGTTGTCGCTTGTAAGGAATCTATTATTTCCCCT
>CAZAZO010000209.1:0-1700 GCA_964489675.1 Candidatus Woesearchaeota archaeon
GGGTTATGAAAAAGATCCTCGCTCTATTGCTAAGCGTGCTGAAGCTTACTTAAATTATTCTCTACGTACTAGATTAAGGATATTTTCAGAAAGACTCCTGTTTAGTTTGTTGAAGAAGAATGTTCCTGTATTTATCGTACAGACGCCATCTATGGAGAGACTTGTCAAGTCTGTTCTAGATTCAACATATGATAATGATGCAAAAGTATATGTTCTTCCTTTCTCGGTAAATATTCAGTCTAATGTTGAATCGTCTGGTGATAAACAGTGGGATTTTATATATGTTTCAGATGGGGTTGCACACAAAAATCACAATAATTTAATTCAGGCGTGGGTTGAATTGGCTGCTGTTGGTGTGTTTCCACGTCTTGCAATTACTCTCGGTCGTAGAGATCGTAAGCTTTTTTCTGAATTAGAGACTACTATTAAAAGGCATAATCTCAACATTGTTAATCTGGGATGTTTAGAACACAAAGATGTTCTTGATCATTATAATCACGCTTCAGCACTGATTTTTCCATCTCAGACTGAATCATTTGGGCTGCCTTAAATTGAAGCAAGGCAACTCCAGTTACCTATTTTGGCTCCTGAACTTGATTATGTCAGAGATGTTTGTACTCCGGTCGAGACATTTGATCCGCATTCACCGGTCTCGATTGCACGTGCTGTTCAGCGCTTTATGGGTGATGATCCAATGTTACTTGGCATTAAATCGCCTGAGGAATTCCTACAGTCTTTAACTACATTATGATTATAAGATACTTTATAAGCAAGTGTAATACTGAAGTCGTAGAGATTTTAGTAGACACAGCCTTTGTCCCGAAGATTTATTGATGAAAATTGCAATAATAACAGATTCATTTCCACCACTTCGCAACTCTGGTGCAGTACAGATTAGAGACCTCTCGCTGGAGTTTGTGAAGAACGGTCATGAAGTGTGGGTTATCACCCCATCAGCAGAAATTAATAGTGGGGCTTTTCTCGAGAGTATGGGGAATGTTCAGGTGCTAAGGCTAAAGACACTTAAAATTAAAAATATCAGCTATCTCCGTAGAGCGGTAGCTGAGTTCTTAATGCCTTTTATGATGAATTACCATTTGAAGAAAGCTTCTATAGATTATGGTAGTTTTGATGGTGTAGTGACATATGCACCTTCAATTTTTCTTGGCCCTGTTGCAAAAATATTTTCACATAAGAGTGGGTGTAAAAACTATCTTATTGTTAGGGATATTTTCCCTCAATGGGCTGTGGATGTGGGCCTGCTAAAACCTCTAGGCTTACCTTATCTTGTACTTAAACAGATTGAGCTTTATCTATATTCAATAGCGAATACCATAGGTGTCCAAACGACATCTAATATTGACTACTTTCATAATGTTGTAGATGGTTCTACCCATGTTGAAGTCCTTCAAAACTGGCTTGCGAAGGGAAATGAAACATCATGCAGTATAACAATTGCTGATACTGTATTGGATGGACGTAAAATATTTGTCTATGCCGGCAATATTGGGGATGCACAGGGACTCTCTATTTTTATTGACCTTGCCGATAGATTGCAACAAAATAGAGCAGTTGGATTTCTCTTTGTTGGACGAGGGAGTTCACTTGAATTATTATAGCATGATGTAGAGGAAAGAGAATTAGATAATATTCTATTTTATGTTGTGTAAATATTTATTTTAAAAAAGCCAGTGAGCCTA
>CAZAZO010000210.1:0-1671 GCA_964489675.1 Candidatus Woesearchaeota archaeon
TAGTAGCGTTTTCTGCAGCTAACTGCTCGATTCTATTATCTTTTTCTGACAATACGGCTTCTAGACTATTTTTGTTGCTTTCACCAGACATATTTTTTTCCTCCGTTTTTGAATTATTAACAAACCTCTGTAAACTCGCACTTAAAGTAACTGAGTCAATATTCCCTGCGGTAGGTCTATAAGCAGGTTCTGAAGTGAGAGACCTTTCAATTAGTTTTGCACCCATAACGTCATAAAAACACTTCTCATTATCGTATTTCTGATTCATTTTATGTCTATGTGTTTCAATTGGTCTATTCGCAGCACTAACTTTTTCACCACATATAGAACATGCTATGCTCTCGAATCTAACTCTTGGACTAATTCCCATATTTTTCTCGTTCCAAGTACCAGACTCGAATTTCGATATTGCATCTGGGTCGGTAACTTCATCTCTTGCTTTAATTGTATTACCATCTACTCTACCTTCTACACCTGTACCCAGTATGTCCCAATCACTTTTAGAATGCGCAATCTTTAGAGGATTGCCATTTACTTGTTTTGCTATATTATCTAATTCTTCTTGAGGTAATCTCCAACCATTCTTGTTTATACTATTGTCCATGAACGTTGTACCTAAAAATACCTTTCTTTTACCTTTTGCTTCTACTGTTTCTACCTTCATTCTAGTTCCATAAGTAAATTCCAAATCTTTAGGTTTGAATTCCATATTCATTTACCTCCTAATTATCATTATATTAAATAAGTACCCTTATATAAATTGATTAATTAGTTAAATGAAACCCCCGATTAGGGTATTATAACTACCCTCCCATACTTAGCTTCAAATCTCTCTATCTTTGTCACTGTAATTTCATATTTGGCATTTCTATCCATTTTCACTGATATATCTTTCGGTATTGCTACACTTAAACAACCATTACTATCTGCTCTTAATTTACCAAATAACGTAATTTTTTTAATCATAACATCGCATATTTCGTCCTTACTTTTTGTATTGCAACTTTAGATGCTCGTAACATAAAGTGTTTCCCTTTAATAGGAGGATGTTTAACTCTCTTGCTAAATATATACTGACCACCTGTTGCACCAGAAAATCTCAAATACTTCATTTTTTTTGCAGCTATTACCCATTCTTTAGTAGCACCCATTTCTATTATAGTAGAATATGGTACTGCAGTTCCTACTTGAGCAGATAATCCTTTAGGAGATATTCTTAATATTCCTTCCTTTGATGGATTTCCTATACTATCTCTAAGCCTTCCTGTCATAACTGGAGCATTCCTTTTTGCCTCTCTCATGAATTCTCTTACATAAGTCATAACTGCTAGCCTACTCTTTTTTAACTGTCTAATTTTAAAATTTCTTATTCCGCTTATTACTTTCGAATCATATGCTCTCATTTGTATTCTAAATCCACCTGGCATTCTAACTCCCTAATCTACCTTTTCTTCTCTTTGATAATTTTTTATCATCGTAAACTATAATTTGGTCATAATTATCTGAAGCTGGTTCTTTTGGTTGATTAGTAGATTGTGATTTAGGAACATTAACAGGTGTATTAATCTCTTCCATCATTCCTTTAAGAGCATTATCTCTTCTCTCTTGTAAAATATTAACTTCGTCATTTAACTCTTTAATCTTACCTTCTAAACTAGTAACAACTTCTTC
>CAZAZO010000211.1:0-1639 GCA_964489675.1 Candidatus Woesearchaeota archaeon
CTTCATCTTGTATCATTCTCCTGTGATAATATGGTTTCATAAACTGTTTAGTTGGCCTAGGTATTTTTATTTTTGATGCATAGTACTGCTGCAAACTGTCCCAAGTTTCTAAACTATAGTACTCTGGTATCTCCATTGCCTTATCTATAGATATTACATCAACATTGAATATCTTGTCAAGACTAAAATGTCGGCTAGACCATCTTTCTGATGCGGAAATATTTCTTGAGCCACCGGTGCATTGATTCTTAATGTGATGCTTGAATTTTGGCCAATCTCCTGGATTGAAAGTAAACCCCAGATAAAAATTATCGCGCGCTGTTTTTCCGTGAAAGGAAAAAAAGAACGAATCTCCGCCACGTATAAAGTCTCGGTAATCGCGTGCGATTGAAGGATCATAAATACCATAAGGAAACGAAACAAAGTATTTTGTCGGTAAAACCCACTGACTCATCTTATCTGAAATCTGAAATGCCATCAAGGCGCCATGTAAAGCTGACCAACCTAAGCTGTCTCTTCTATCTCTGTCCCTTTGGGACATTGGCGTGTAAAAAACAGGAATCCACTTCTCATGATAATCTTTGTTCTTTACAAACTGTTTTTCTTCGAAGTATCTCGGAGACATCACATAGTCTCCAATCCTTTTCTTTATAATTGGCGCGACATCATCACCGCAAACAATCCAAATACTGTCGCAACCTGCAAAGGCACACTCTTGTACAGATCTGTCTATAGCCAAGTATCCTTCTCTCAAGGGTTGCAGGTAATCAGGCCAGGGGAAGTCAAAGGTATTGTGCCATCCAGTGAGCGGTATAATACCCGCTAAATTTCTACCTTTAGGGGCTTTCTTCAATTATGTCCTCAATCGATAAGTTCTTAAACTTTACATTTTCTGTGTCTCTGTAGATATTGTTGTCTCTTTCTATCACAACTCTCCTAACATGAGTTACTCTTGGTTTTCGAAATTTTGGATTTCCATTTTTATAGTATTTCATAAATCTACCATTTACACCAATATCAGTCAAGTATCTTTTAACAAAAAAACGAACCATTGAGTCAGAATAATCAAATGAACTTAGTTCCTGCAAGGTCAACTCTGACTCAACTACGCAGTCTGTAATAAAGTCTGCTCCATCAACCCGATCTGAACAGTAAAAATGCAACTCCTTGCAGAATCCAAGGGACCTCACTATAGACTCAAGCGCCTTTCTCTTTGGGCCCAATACTGATAATTCAAAATCATCCAGCACCAAATAGGTCTTTTCTTTTGCTAGTTTGATTTCATTTTCAAAGCTTACGCCTGTCGGGTCAAAAATAAATATATTTTCAAATGTATACTTAAATGTTGTGATACCAACAGTTATTTTTACAACATCCTCATCTATTCTAATGGTTTGTGCTTCTGATGTGGCGATTTTCTTAGAAAGTAGGCCTAGCATTAAATTTAACTTTGACCACGCCTCAGGAGTACTGGGCGTTCCCAGGATTGGCGTGGTCAAGATCTCGTAAAACATTGGTGGTATCTTCCGAGTAGGTATGAAGTGATGATCATTTACCAGGGCGTAATACGCGGCTTCTACAGTGGAGCCTATCACAACTCCAGTCAGTAACATATCCCTATCTTGTAGTTATATCGTAT
>CAZAZO010000212.1:0-1633 GCA_964489675.1 Candidatus Woesearchaeota archaeon
GAACCGTAGCCGAATGTGCCGGTGAGTGAAGCGAATACAATAACTGCGCTCTGAAGTTGAAAACGGAGGATTTTACCCCTTGACATTTAGATGTTAGGGGTGTATCATATAGGTCAAGCACTAGTTGATTCCGAGGCAAGGATTGAAGATTAAAATGAAAAAGATATCAAACAAGAGTCCAGTAACTCTTGTAGAATTGCCACCAACTGAGTATGGGATTTTCAATGGAGACCTTAGTTCTGATGTATATAGTAAACTTAAAATGCCCTCAAGATCAACTCCTACTTTAGTGGCAGTTTTAAGGGCTGATGCGTGGGAAAATGTCCAAGCTATAAATCCTTTATACCACGGGGAAAATGGAATGTTAACTGAAGAAAACCAAGAAAGAATATTAAAATCTAAAGTTTTAGGGGTTTCTTCAATAACCAGAACTTCTCCTCAGTCAATGAAATTAATAGAACTCTATAAATCCAAAAATCCAAATGGAATTGTTATCGCAGGCGGCATGGATCCTACATACAGAACAGAAGAATGGTTAGATGCAGGAGCAGATATTATTGTTCGGGGAGAGGGGGAAAGAACAATAATTGAATTGATGGATGTAATAAAGGATGGGTATGAACCAGGACATGATTCTTTAGATTATATCAAAGGCATTGCCTTCAAAAAAGGAGAAAGTATTGAAATCACAGAGGAAAGAGAATTATTAGCACCTGAAGAATTGAGTAAACTCCCCCGTCCCTATTATGATTCAAAAACCAGAGCACATGTGAGTGTGGCTACTATGGAGACTTCGAGAGGGTGTCCAAACAATTGCAATTTTTGTACTGTTACAAAATTTTTTGGAGGGAGGTATAGAAGAAAATCAGTAGAGTATGTTATTGAGGGATTAAGGGATATAAACGAGATGGGAAATACGGTCTTTTTTACAGATGATAATTTCGCTCTATCCCATAGAGATACTATAAGTCTTCTTGAAGCCATTACAGAACAGGGACTTAACCGCAGGTTGAATTCGGCCCAAGTTACTGTAAAAGCTGCAGAAAATGAAAAACTTCTAAAAGCACTTGAAAGGGCAGGAATATACATTCTATACGTGGGGATAGAATCAATTTTTGATGAAAGCTTAGACGCTCTCAGAAAACCATTCAGTGCAGAAACAACTAAAAATGCAGTAAGAAGATTTAGAGATGCAGGTTTTTTGGTCCATGGGCTGATGATCCTTGGTGGAGACGAAGATACACCAGAGAAACTAGAACAAACGTTAGAATGGATAAAAGAAAATTTAGACACAGTACAATTATCCTCACCAATCCCTTTCCCAGGAGCAGAATTATCTAAAACAATGCAAGAGCAAAAAAGAATTCTTACATACGATTATTCTTTGTATTGCACACAACAAGTTGTTATAAGACCGGATAATTTTACCCCCTTCGAACTTCAAGAAACGATAAATAGGATGTATGAATCTTTTTATTCTTTAGAGGGGCGTAATATAAGCGCGAGACACTTACCCCGTGAAAAAGTAATCGCGGGAAGGTATTTCTACAGGCTTATTTCTGAGGCTATAAAAGATGTTTTATCCAGCCCCCAATCACAAAGCCATCTAAATTTTCTTAAATCAGTAAGTTAG
>CAZAZO010000213.1:0-1619 GCA_964489675.1 Candidatus Woesearchaeota archaeon
GAGACTTGGCCTGACTGCACGTAATGTAATCCATATCATATACTTACAGAACCACCCCCAAAATGTCAAGATAGCTAACCACTGGGCCTGATCTTGCGAGGGGAATAACGGGGGTGTGTTTCCTTTCATAACTCCCTTAATCGGCGGGCTTGTTTTCCAAAGTCTTGATAAAAGAAGGCGGAAAGCCACCTCTTTCCCAGAAAGCCCCACGTCGTGGTCAACCATCAATTTCCTTGATCTAGATCTTATTCCTGCGATAATATAATAGAAAAGCCAAATTATCATACGCTGATTGTATTTGTTATGTGACAGCACAAAAATACGGTCTTAAGTTTCTAACAGGTGACAAACAGTTCAAGGGCATGATAGGGGTTGAGTTTGTGGGGTAACTCAATTGTATAATGATTCATTAATCCTTTTGCTTCTCTGAAACTAGTTCATTTGCTAGAAAGACAGCTGCTTTTAGAACTAAGTCCTCACCAGAAATATCATCCGAGGCACACTGTGGACGTCTGTCTTCTAATATGGCGTCTATAACAACACCAGTCTCTTTCGTGGCCCCTTTTGATTTCCTGAGGTCCTCAACTAATTTATGGGACACCCGTGCTGATTCATAAATTATTGACACCGCCACACAAAAAACTTGTGCAATTGTAAAATAATATTTGTTTGTATATTCACGAGTGATTCCTTCATATTCTTCTCTTAGCATATACACTGTTTTCCAGTTTTTCTGCAAAACAAACAATGAATATCCTTTTAAAAAAAGTTGTAAACTTTCCTCCAGCTTTTCATTATCTTTGACTAACTCAGAATAGAAATGGAGAGTCCACGCCCCCCCAACATATGCCTCTGCAAAATCCTCTTTATATAGAACAGCCAACCTAAACTTATCACAAGCTTCTAAAAAATAATTCTCATATTTCTTTAACTCACCTATTTTATAACATGCCGCCCCCCACCCATGATATGCGATTGCATAATCTTCTTTATATTTAACTGCAGCCCTAAACGCGCTATAGGCCTCTATGTATGACCCCTCATCGTCTTCACGCAATGCAGCTGCCCCCCAAATCCTATAGGCAATAGCTTTAATGCCAAATAGTTTTTCATGGGAACAACCGTCAATCACCTTCTTACAGCACAAAATACGTTTCTCTGAATCACTATTTCTATAGAAATAGTAGGATAACAGCAATAATTCATCAAACCTTGCAAGATTAGCCAAAAGCTCCAACATAATACCTAAATGAGCATTCTTATCATGATAATCTTCATCAGAAACGATTTTCTTAAAATATGGTTCCCAAGATTTAACGAAAGTTCCTATTACCAATAAAAAACCCACCTTTTCCAATTCACCGAGGCTTATTTCGAATTCATCTGAAGTAGATTTTTCTCTTAAATATAGAAAAGTCCTTTTTAGAAGATCATAATCTATCTCTGGCAAAAACTCGCGCAGGAGCTTTACATACCTCATGAGATGTAGATTGTCTAGTTTCGATCTTTCTCGTGATATTTTGTATGAATTGTATATTCTTTGCATATGTTTTAAGCCCTTTATAAGAGAGAAAGGGGTGCCATCCCAGTCTGACATATCGTAGCCGTAATGTTCTGCC
>CAZAZO010000214.1:0-1600 GCA_964489675.1 Candidatus Woesearchaeota archaeon
TTCACAGCATCTTCGCTCCAAACGTCGATCTCGTTTGCCAGAAGGGTCCAAAATTCTTTCTTTTCTCTGAGTTCGAAATAAGGATTATGCGTAACGAGGTTCTCTATTTCTCTGGTGTCTGATGCATCGTCAAAATAAACTTCCCTTTTCATCCTATTCGAATTAGTCTTTACCTTGTGTATAAACCAATTTTTTGTAATCACACTAAAGTAACTAAATGCTTTAGATCCCTTTTCTGGATCGAACTTATTCAGGATAGTTGTCAACCATATCTTGCATTCATTCTTGAGATCATCAATGTTCGGAAGACTAGTAAACTTATAAGTATAAACTATCTTATCGACCATCTCGTCAAAAACAGGACCAATCAACTGTACATACAGTTGCTCTCTTTCTTTCAAATTGCTAGAAACTGCATATTTTACAATTGCTTCTTGATGGACATGCGTAAAATAAGGTTTACTGTTGCTCGCCTTCCTGCGGGGTGCCCGTTTCCTCAAAATCTTCTTTTTCATCTTCACCTTCTTCAAGTATGGCCAATTCTTCTTCCTCTATCTCCAAAACATACTCGCCCTTAAAAAAAACAATATCCTCTTTGAGGTTTTTCGAGTGCTCTAGAAGACCTTTTAGTGTCTCCTCTCCATAAAACATCTCCATTTCATATATGGCACCTAGATGAGAAGTGAAGTCATCCATCCTGTCTATTAAAAAATAGACATTTTCAGAATGACTCAAAGACTTCCTTACCACCTTATAACAAAACCAAGATAAAAGTATATTGAGAATTATAGAAATTCCCAGACCAAAATAAATCATATTATATTTCTTTATTGAGCACTTCTTTACGCTGCTCTTTCAAGTCCTCTTTAAATTCCTCTATAGAAGACTCTACCACATCTCCCACCTTTTTTTTAGTGCTCTTAGATTTGAGAGATAGAGGCATGGAAGGAAGTTTTTTCAAAACTTCCCCACATTCACATGGTTCTGCCTTTTCTTTCATTCCATGTGTTATTAGAAAATGCTCATCACACTTTTCACAATAGTAAGTGTATTTAGGCATCTGTGTTTTCTACTTCGAACGATGGCGGATTGTCAACACTTATAGTGCCCGCCGCGTCCTCAACAAAATCCATTTCTTCTAAAATAGGAACAATGTCTGTTTGCTCCATTAGGCATTTTTGTAGCGCCATCATTAGTGCGCCAACTGCTTGATCTGATAATTTCATTTTATTTCTCCTTTGACCTTTTTGAGGTCTTCTTCAAACATTTCTTTCGCAAGAGACTTGAATCCATATTTTGGTTTCCAGCCCAATTCTTCCCTCGCCTTTGTGCTATCGCCCAAAAGATGAGGTACCTCGTGAGGTCTAAACAACCTTTCGTCGATTTCCAAATACTTGTAAGGATCTAGATCCGCACAGTTAAAGACTTCTTCTAAAAATTCTTTTACAGAGTGAGTCTCGCCTGTAGAAATAACATAGTCATCTGGATTTTTCTTTTGCAACATTAGCCACATTGCCTCTACATAGTCTTTAGCGTGACCCCAGTCTCTCTTCGCATCCAGGTTCCCCAAGTATAATTTATCTTGTAAACCTAGTTTTAT
>CAZAZO010000215.1:0-1593 GCA_964489675.1 Candidatus Woesearchaeota archaeon
TTCACTTGCCAGAGAGCTAAGCCATAATTATTTTGGTGAGGCAACTTTAGAAAAGCAAGTAAGAAAGATAGTAAAAGAAAAGACAAAAGATTTTATTACCCAAGCTTTTTCATTAAAAGTAGCTGAAGCCGAGCATGTTTATATTGTCGGCGATTTTAATAATTGGTCTATCGCAAGTGCCATTCCGCTGAAAAAAGAAAATGGTAGATGGTCAACACAGGTTCCTCTTAAGTCGGGGAAATATAGATATAGATTCATCGTTGATGGTAAATGGGTAGAAGATCCTAGTAATTCTGAATTGGAGAAGAATCCTTTTGGAAGTTTTGACTCTGTTGTTAATGTCACGTAATGACAATAACTACTGGTCAAGATAAAGTTTTTTCTGCAATCTCTTATCTGTTTGTTTTCTGCATAATCCCCTTAATTATTAAAAGAAGAAACCCGTATGTTCTATTGCATGCTCGCCAAGGTTTGGTAATTTTTTTAATTGAGGTCCTAATCTTTATCTTTAGTATTATTCCAGTTTTAGGTTCATTGATCGCTGTAGCTGGAGGGGCTATTTGTTTTTGCATATCTATCTTTGGGATAGTTCAAGCATTGAGAGGTAAAGAGATAGCAATTCCTCTTGTAGCTGATATTAGCAAAAAAATAATTTTTTAAAGATTGGAGGCAAATATGTTTTCCAAACTAAAAAAGCTGCTTAAGGTAAAGAAAAAGGTCGTAAAATCAAAACCAAAAGTGAAGCCTAAAAAAAAGAAGGTTACATCAAAAAAGAAGTCACTTGGTAAAGCAAAAAAAACTCTCAAGACATCAAAAATAAAGAAGAAAATCAAACCTAGAAAAAATGCCGCTTTAGCTAAAGAAGTGGTAGTTGGCGAAGTTGTCCATTATTTTGCTAAAGTAAAAGCTGGTGTTGTAAAAATCAAAAAAGATGGATTGGCAATTGGAAATTCTCTGCATATAAAAGGAAGCACTACTGATTTTAAGCAAAAGATTTCTTCTCTTCAGATAGATCTCGTTCCTATTAAGAAAGCAAAAAAGGGTCAAGAGGTTGGCCTTAGAGTAAAAGCAAAAGTTAGGTCCGGAGATATCGTATATAAAGTTGGCGCTTAGTAGCGTTTTCTTTGTTTATCCTTATAATATTAATATTTTTATCCAAATTTAATAATTTCAGTGAGTTATAATATTTTTGGACTTGGCCTACTTGACAGAGGATAATTTATGCTTTATACTTAAACTAAGGACATCATGCCACGGCAGAAAGGGGAAAAAATGAAAACCCAAACTGCCTCAAAATGTTAACCGTGCGGAATTTTGCGCGGTTTTTTGTCTTTAATGGTGAAAATAAATGAGTGCGAAAAAGAAAATAAAGAAGTTGAGAACAAGCAAAACTAGGCCGAAGAAAGAATGTAAGGCTATCCTCACAGGGGCGGTGCTTAATGAGCTCCCTGCCGGTATTGCAATAATTAATAGAGATATGAAGATTCAGTGGGTTAACATAGCTCACGAACGTTGGTTTGGTTCATTGCAAGAAAATATCGGAAAGTATTGTTTTAATGTTTACAAAAATCAAAAAATAGCGTGTTCCAATTG
>CAZAZO010000216.1:0-1580 GCA_964489675.1 Candidatus Woesearchaeota archaeon
GTGTCTTGCTTTGTCGGACCAAAACCTGGTAACTCTATAATATTTACTTTTATATTGCCCTTCACTTTATTCATAAGAAGAGCAGCTTTGACCTGTTGGTCAACTGGGGCAACAATTAAAAGGGAGCGTTTATCCTTTATAACATGTTCTAATACCGTTTGTATCTTTCTTATATTGGGTATTTCGGAAGTAACCACTAATACTAAAGGGTTATCAAGTTCACAAATTTGTTTATCTTTATCAGTAACGAAATGTGGGGATGTGAGTCCTGAGTCGATTTGCACGCCATCAACTACTTCTACGTATGTCTGTTCAGTTGGAGACTCTTCCATTAATACCACACCATCTTTACCTACTTTAGTATAAGCTTCCGCTATAATCTTTCCTAGTTCCGCATCATTATTACAACTAATTGAACTAACAGATTCCAGCATATCGCCCTCGATCTTGACAGAAACTTTGTCTAGGTAATCATTTACCTTTGTTAAACCGGTTTTTATACCGTCTTTTATTTCTCTTATAGATGTTTCATCATGTCGATTAACTTCCATAAGTAGTGATTCAGCAAGGACGGTAGCTGTTGTAGTTCCATCACCTGCTTCTCTCACTGTATTTCTTGCAGATTCTTTAATAAGGGTAGCACCCATATTTTCAACCGGGTCAAATAAGACAACAGATTCTGCTACTGTTACACCGTCTTTTGTTATGACCGGGTTACCTCTTGCATCTTCGTATATTACACACTTTCCAGATGCTCCTAAGGTTGATTTTACTGCTTTCGCAAGCTTATTTACACCTGCAATTACCTTGTTTTTTGCGTTATCGCCAAAATTTACATCTTTGACAATCTCGCTTGGATGATTATATTCCATATTTGATTAAATTTAATTAAATTATACTTCTATTCGAATGTTTTTACCACTTTTGGGCCTTTTGTAGCCTCTAATTTCTTTGAAAAGTGCTCAATACTACCATTTATAGCGTTTTCAGCACCTTCTAAAGTCTCTCTCCGGGTTACGTCATGCCAATAATCCTCTTTATCCACATTCAATACCTCTGTTTGGTAAAATCCATTAGGTAATTGTGTGATTCTCCAGTTTTGTTTCTCTGAAAGATGCTTCCATTGGTTAACTGTTTTTTCATTCGGTTTTTGGTTGTACGTACTTGACGTACTCTTGTAATACAAATAAGTCATTTTTTTTTGGTTTTATTTGGTTAATAATTTGGTTTAGGGTCTTTCCCTATATTTTGTGTCTACAACTCTTTTTAGTTATTTCCTTAATACTTTTTTTTTAGTACCATCGCTATAGGTTACCTCGTACCCTTGATAACCCTTTTTACGATGCGCTAAACTTGTCTTTATCTTCTTAGCCCCCAACTCACTCTTCTTTTTTTTCATCTTGTCACCCTGTTTTAACGGAGATACCATCTTGTATGGAGAAGTCATTGCTTTTTTGTTTTTCTTAAATTTTGGCATTATTACTTTGTTTTTATTGGTTTAATCCTTGGTACTTTTAGTCTATTCTCTTCGCGCATCCTCTGGTTTACCCTAGCATTCTTATTCCTAGCTTTATCTTTTT
>CAZAZO010000217.1:0-1567 GCA_964489675.1 Candidatus Woesearchaeota archaeon
TTAGCCTTGATGCTGGAATTAATGATAAGGATTTCGACAATATGCGGCGAAGGATGCTTACTTATGATAAAAAACATGTTGGTCCAGGGTTATTAGAGATCTTGACTGAAGCGAATATTGAAATAGCCGATATTTTAAATAATGTTAGGATGTTATCAAAAGAAGAAAAGGTTAATGTTGGGAAAGCATCAAAAACTAAAACAATAACAAGAATAAAAAAGCTTAATAAAGAAGAATTGAAGAAAATTGCAAAAAAATACTGGAAGGAAAACCAATTTGAGCATATTATATATCAAGATGTGGATTTCTTAGAATATACCTCAGACCCTAATCTCCGAAGATTGGGAAGAGGATATGTTTTAAAAAGAGTGGCTGAACGTCACGGAAAAATTATTCCCCCATCAGAAATTCTCATTCGACTTGGTTACCCCAGATAAAGTTAGGCGGGAACTCTCTTTTTTTCAAATTCCAAGTTCATATTTTTTTACAGATCATCCCTCATTCCCAAATTCGAATTTAAAATTTTTCCCTGAACAGGGGTTAAGCATTCGCAGATTTGACAGATATTATTTGAAATTCGTTGCTAAACGCCGGCGCCATAATTTAGAGCTTATGGTTGTCAAATCCTGTTAACCCTCTTCAGATCAGTTTTATACAAGATTTGGTTTCCCAATCACAAGCAGCTGAGGGATGGCTTGGATGTATGATGGAAGGCAGTAATGTTCACATTAGGGTGTGAATATGAAATACGGCTGAGGCACAATATATGGAATTTTTCAACTCCAGCCCAGACCTAAAGATAAGGATCTATCTATATTCGGATATCCTCAAAGCGGCTACGATGCAAATATCATAATTGATGAATAGCCATGCCAAGTAAATTTCGGTTTTAAACACTATTAGAGAATTCCTGTTGATCTATTAACCAACTTGTTACTATATATACCAAATCTCCAACCTTCTCGCTCACAAGAGGCATTCAAATGACTGAAAAACTTGATCCAAAACATAATCCTAACCCAACTTCAGCATATAACAAGAACAGCCTCATCCAACGAATTGCAAGCCTAACGAAAAACAAATTTTTCAAGTGGCTTTTTTTGGGGGCTCTGGTCTATTGTTCGCTAGAGATCTGTAGTTTTTTGGGACACAGTATTCTTAACAGAAGTTTTTTTTCTCTTGAGGATGCACTGGCCAGAAAGGGCAGGATCACTTCCGATGTTCAAATTCTTCGCAATTCTAAATTAAAAGTCATGGGACTTAGGGTTCCTTGGAATGTGCCTATTCATCCCTATTATGGATTTGGCAATCCTCCGGGATTTGCTTTTCTTGAGAATAAAACAGATATTGTGCAAGCTGACAAAAACGGTTTATTTGTTGCAATTACAGGAGGTTCTGTGGCTGCTGGCTTGTATAAAAGTAGCTCGAAAATTATAAAAAATAGGTTAAAGAAAATCCCGAATTTCAAAGGAAAAAATATTTACATTATCTGTATTGGGCAATTTGCATGGAAGCAACCACAGCAATTAACCGCACTTGCTTATTATCTTGCTATGGGTGGGAAATT
>CAZAZO010000218.1:0-1198 GCA_964489675.1 Candidatus Woesearchaeota archaeon
TAACTTTAAAATAATTAGAGAGTGGATTAAGTTTCTCTAAGAGAAACTTAATCCACTCTCTAATTATTTTAAAGTTATTCATAATTACTATTATGAATAACTTTAAAATAATTAGAGAGTGGATTAAGTTTCTCTTAGAGAAAGATGTCATCGGAGAACCTGATTTGACAAACAAAGAAGAGAGAGATAAAGATCTAGAAGACCAAGAAAAAAATAAAAAAAATAAAATTGAAATGTCTGCCGGCGGAGTTCCAGGCGTTTCTACTCCCCTCGGAACAGGCCCTACCTATCCCGCTAAAATCATCAAAAAAAATAAGAAAAGACAAAAAAAGAAATAGCATCTATTCTGAAAAACCTCTAGCTTGGTAATATAATCATAATACATTTGATAAGTTGCCAATTTAAAATATGGAGGTGAATTATGGCAGTAGATTTTGAAGCAATCCGACGCAAGCTAAACCAGCTTAGTGGTCAAGGAAATAAGAGAAATGCGATGTGGCGTCCCCAAGAAGGGGAAGAAGTTACAGTGAGACTTTTGTCATTTCAAAATGATGATGGATTACCTTTTGTAGAGCGCTGGTTTTATTACAATATTGGAAACAACCCTGGCCTACTTTCGCCATACCAATTTGGTAAGGATGATCCAATCCAAGATCTTATTAACAAACTCCGCGATGAAGGCACTAAGGAATCTTACGAACTCGCGAAGAAGCTTTATCCTAAGCCTAGATACTATGCTCCAGTTGTAGTTAGAGGTGAAGAAGATAAAGGGGTAAGAGTTTGGTCCTTTGGAAAGACAGTATATCAGTCGCTCTTGAACATTATGCTTGATGAAGATTATGGTGACATTACAGATCCAATAGAAGGTCGCGATGTTAAAGTGATTTGTACCAAAGCGCCTGGTAGAATGTGGGCAACTACCGAAGTTCGCCCGCGTGGAAAGACCAGCCGATTAACCGAAGATGGTACAACAGCTAAAAATTGGATCTCTAGTATTCCAAATTTAGATGATATGTACACTACGAAATCAAGTGAAGAACTTGAAAAGATTGTTAACGATTGGCTTAATGGAGACTTGGAAGAATCAGAATCTTCTCAAGGCACAACAAGAAACGTTGAAACAAAAACTAAAGAAAACGAAACTCAAAAGAAGTTTTCTAGTTTGGATGATGCATTTGCTGATTTAGAAAGCGATTTC
>CAZAZO010000218.1:1208-1565 GCA_964489675.1 Candidatus Woesearchaeota archaeon
CAAAAAGAAAGCCTAAGAATCAAACTGACGATTTTACTTCTGACTTGATTTCTTCATTGAATAAAGAGCATGGTTCTAAAGTTGCTTATAACCTCCAGACAGATTCTTCTCCGACGCATGTCAAAAGGTGGATAAGTACGGGTTCAAAGCAACTAGACTATATTATTTCCAATAGGAAAGACGGAGGGCTGCCTGAAGGGAGGATCATTGAAATTTTTGGTCCTCCTTCGATAGGGAAGTCTCATATAGCGATTCAAATAGCTAGATCTACCCAGCAGATGGGAGGAATAGTTGTTTATATAGATACTGAAAACGCAACTAGCGTAGAAAACCTTTCTCTTTTAGGTGTAGATATTA
>CAZAZO010000219.1:0-1543 GCA_964489675.1 Candidatus Woesearchaeota archaeon
TTTATTGAGCATAGCAGATGTATTAGATATTTCTACTGAGGTAATAACTTTGGATGACACAGAGGCGAAAATTATTGTTAGAAATTTGGAGAATGTGGATATTGAAAATCTTAGTATTGAATTTTCATCTGTATTATTTGAACAAGAAGAGACATTTTCTTTGGAAGGAGATGAAGAAAGAGTAGTAGTTGTTCCGTTAGATTTAGAAAAGCTGAAGAAAACAAAGGCGGGGGTTTATGTTATAGATGCAAAATTATTGACCCCAAAAGGAGATGTTTTAACGTCAGGAAAACTTTATTTAAATGAACAACGAGAAGTTAGGAGCGAAGAGGATACGACTGGACTTTTGATAAGAACGACAACGGTTCATAAAACCAATATAGGAAATTCTGTGGAGGATGTTAGTGTTATGATAAATAAGAATATGCTTTCAAGATTATTTACATCATTTAATATTGAACCAACATCGACTCTGAGAAGCGGGGCAAAAATAACATATCAGTGGAATGATAGAATATATCCAGATGAAAATTTGAAAGTGGTTGCAAAAACGAACTGGCTTTTGCCTTTTTTGATAATAGCTGCAATAATTTTAGCATATATGGGAATTGTTAGGCTTATGCAAAGAAGGGTGGATGTAAAAAAGTCAGTCTCAGTTGTTAAGACAAAGGGTAATGATTTCGCACTAAAAGTACATTTAAGCGTAAAAGCAAAAAAGGATGTAGAAAATGTATCTATCGTTGATAAGATCCCACCAATTGTTAAGTTGTACAATAAGTTTGGCACAGTAAAGCCAACAAAAATAGATGCTCATAGTAGGCAGTTGCAATGGGCTATAGGAGACTTAGAGGCAGGAGAAGAGAGAGTTTTGGATTATATCATATATTCTAAGGTTGGAGTGCTAGGAAAATTTGCACTGCCAAGAGCTAGAGTGATTTTTGAGAAGGACGGGGAGATAAAAGAGACAATGTCTAATAGTGTTTTTTTCCTAAGTAGCCAAACTGAGAGGGGGTAGGGGTTGTTTTATTCTTCTTCGATTCTCAACATCCGTATTATTTTTATTCAGATAGATGTTTTTTCAAAATTTCCATTCCCTTACTTAATTTTTGATTTCTTTCTGCGAACGTGATTCTTAAAGTGCTATCTTCAGGATTGTATCCGTATCCCGAAGCTGGCATAAGTAGTAGACCCTTGTCCATTAGATCTTGAGATAATTCAATATCTGTTTTTGGACTATCAATTCTTACTGTCACATTAACGCAGGATTCTGGAGTATAAATTGTTTCGACTCTGGGCATGGAGTGTAGTTGCTCAATAACGTAGTCTCTTTTTGACATCAATTGCTTACGGTAATCAGGGAACGGGCATGTTCCATTAACTAAGCTTTCTTTTTCATGTCTTAAAATATGTAGTAAAAGATTATTTGCAATCCTTGGAGCATTGCCCATAATGCCACTCATTCGACCAACAGCTCCCTCAGTTCGGTTTGTATGAGAGTTTCCATAAAGAACTTTAGGCTCTGTGATCATCCATCCAACTCTAC
>CAZAZO010000220.1:0-1540 GCA_964489675.1 Candidatus Woesearchaeota archaeon
GTATTTGCACGAGGTTTTGAAGGAAATCGTAAATGAGTATTAAACAAAAAAATCACTTTTTTTATCTGATACTCATTTACGATTTCCTTCAAAACCTCGTGCAAATACCCAATATCGTATGCCTTATCTAAAAAATCTTCACCTAAATCTTCAAGTGTTTTTTTAATCGACTCTTTTTTTGATAGCTTTTGTAATAAATGGATTTTTTCCTGAATCGCCTGTTTCATGCCCGAAACTGATTTTATACCAAATATTCTATGAAAAGGATCTGTTGCTGTTTCACTTCCTATGAGGTTTAAAGCGGTAAGTTTGTCAAATAGAGCCTGTAATAGTTTTGCGCCAACCCAGATCTGAAAAGCATCCCTGTGATCCGCTTTAACGCCTTCCAACAAAGTACTGGTTTTGAAATTGACGTAGACACCTAAGCACTTATCATTCCGGAAATCATTATCTAATTCAGACTCAGCTGCCTTAAAGAGCATTGATTTCCCACAACCTCTGGCGCCTTGCAAAAGGTGAGATCCACCACCTTTCAAGATATCAATTATTTTTCGCTCATTTTCTCCGATGACAGCCAAGCGTAATATCAAAGAATCATCTATGTCTTCTGTTCTTGCACGGTGCAATAGATCCTCGAAGTTATCACTCACACTTTACCTCCATTTAGCTTTCCAAAGGCTGGTATCTTCTCGTTTAATTTTGCTTTCACATCAAATCGTTTAAATAAAACATTGATAATTTCATCGAGAACCGTCTCTACAAGAGAAAGGTGATCTGACCAATCAGAATCGTTGTGTTGAAATCTGTCTTTCAAACTAGTTTCGAAAGTAGATATTTTGCCATGTATTGTGTTGCTTAATTTCCGATAGATTTTTTGCAGCTCCTCAACCCTTAAGAATTGTGATTTATCATTGAAGGAGATACAGTCATTCAGATAGGACAAATAGCCCTTATCTGTTAAATGATTAAGCATCTCACTAAAATTTAAATCCTGATCGTGTTTTTTCCACGCATAAAACATATGAGGAAGATCCCACAAAAATACAATAGCTACACCCATCTCAAAAGCTCTGCGCAATACCATCTGAGCAGGTTTATCAAGGGCGGAACCAGCAAAGTAAATGGATGTTATTACATCTGCAAATATTTCGTCAAAAATCTTTAAAATTTCTATTTGATCCTTTCTTATGCCATCTATCTCTTTGAGAATGATTCCTATTTCAGATATTGCGCGAGATTTTATAAATAGTCGGCCTAAACAATCCTTATTTTGTAACAATGATTGTTCCAAATTGCCTTTAAACTTAGATTCTAAATCAAGTAGAATTTTATCTGGATTTTCAATCAAAATTTTCTCCCATTCTGATGATCTTAAAGATCTATTGTTAAACTTACTTCATGCCGAACGATGAACTCACCGGCAGCGTGGGCCGCTAGGCCCATGCTGTCGGGTGAAGTGACAGGTTAGACGGGATAGCAGTTCCAATCTAGTGTCCATCCATAAATCCGGGTTTTTCGCTGCCGCCAGGATTTAACACCA
>CAZAZO010000221.1:0-1529 GCA_964489675.1 Candidatus Woesearchaeota archaeon
CAGTGATTTTGTGCGCGCCAACAACTCTTGGTTTAACGCCACAAGAAAACATCAATGCCCTGCCTCCAATTAACATTGCTTCATAAGCTAATTGGTATGAGGATTCCTCATCTTCTTCTAGCAGGGTGGCGGCGCTATGTAATGTTTTTTTAGCCTTTAGCAAGACCATTTCTGTTTCTGCAAAAGACACGCTCTTCTTTTGAGCTTTTCCTTCAGCTAATAACTTTTGCCAAACCATTTTTGTCTCCTAGTAAAAAGATTTTATTTCCCTGTAAAATATCTTGTAAAAATACATTATCTTTTTTAATGCCGTTTAATAAATCAGTCTTAGTAAAAATAGTATAATTTATGTCTCTTGCTATTTCTTTTTCAAGTTTTCTGACGGTTTTTAACACTGTATCTTCATCTACCTTGCCAATAATAAATATGTCTACATCACTCAAGGCATCTTCATCTCCTCTCGCGATAGAACCGTAAATAAAGCAGGTGTGAATTCCCAATATTTTTTGTAATCCCTTGCTGAGAATAGCTTCTAGGCCAATTGTTTTGGATATTATTCTGCTTACTTCATCAAAAATCGCTAAACTTCTATTTAAGTAATAATAAACTTCCTTTCCGGATTTTTCTCTTTTAAAAAGTCCCATTTTTCTCAAGGAGAGAAGTTCACGCCGGACATTCGCTACAGGGATACCCAAAATCCTTTCTAATTCTCTTAAATAATATCTTTTATCCTTATTAGCAAAAAAGTGTTTTAATATTTTTACACGTGCTTTTGAGTTTGTAATCTTGAAAACATCCATATTGTTATCCTCTTTGACTACAATTGTAGTCAAAATTGATTACAATGTCAAGTAATTTTTTATAACAGGAATCAGGACGCGGGCATGTTTATATCTATTTTTGTTGATCATTTACTGTGGACAAACAGAGTGATTGATTTTAACTATAAGGAAAGATTACGGAACACACTAAAAGCTCTATAAGTAGCTGATATAGAGAGATATACGCATATGTTTATTTTCTCCCAAGGTATTGACAACAGCCAATCCCCATGTTACATATTAATATAAGCATTTTATAAGTATAACTATACTAATACTTTCTAATAAGTGCTGGGGGGCCGATGAAGGTGTTTTTATGTCGATTAATCTCATTATTAATTATAGTTTCTTTTCTTAGCCAGAATGTCGCCTGGGCGGCACCAAGGAAACTCCATTCGGCAGCCCTTCTTTCCAATGCTTCTCCAGTTAGGGCAACTTCATCTACAGCTCGTATTCATATTCCTCAGCAATATGGCAAGGCCAAACAGATATCAGACAACAGGCGTCAGAACTCAGACAAAACTATTGTACTCATAAATGATGCGCATTGTGTATATGAAGCACAGGAGAATATCAGGCACATTCTGGACATATTAATTCGCGATTATAAGATTGATTTGGTTTGTGTGGAAGGGGCCAGCGGTCTGGTGGATCCGAGTGTGTTCCAGAGTATGCCGGATAGTAAGGTGCGGGAAAAGGCCAGTCAAG
>CAZAZO010000222.1:0-1524 GCA_964489675.1 Candidatus Woesearchaeota archaeon
TAGCATTTTTGGGGTATGTCAACAGAGAACCAAGTTTTAATTTGATTAAACCACAAACAAATGTGGTTGTCAATAATTATTTTGTGGTTTAAGTTTTTTCTTGACAAGAAATACAAAGGATACTTACTCTAATAGAGTAGCGGGTAAATCCTGAGATACTGTGAGGCCTTCGGGTGTCATAAGTACGCTGTAAGCGATACCAGACTCAGGGACCGCTATTTTTTTTTGGATAAACCTATGAACCTTTACCTTGACGAAAGCGGAGATTTGGGTTGGACGCTTGACAAGCCATATCAGTCAGGAGGATCAAGTCGTTACCTTACTATTGCAACCCTAATAATCCCAAAGTCTCTTTCTCACCTTCCAAAAAGGATTGTTAAAAAAATATATAACCACAGAAATCAAAAGACAGATACTGAAATAAAGGGCAAAGACTTATCAAATAAAGAAAAAGAATATTTTATCAAGAGAGCCACTACACTATTTAAAAAACAACCATCAATCCATTTAAGTATCATCACTGTAAAAAAGAAAAACGTTCAACCACATATTAGGGCCGATGCGAACAAACTTTATAATTATATGGTTAATTTCGCAACCTTAGACAATATTAAGTCCTATCCAGTGGTTAATTTCATACCAGATCCAAGAACGATCAAAATTGCAAGCGGAAACAGCCTTATAGATTATCTCCAGATACAGCTTTGGTTTGAACTTAATGCCGCAACAAATCTAATTTACAGCCCCATGGAAAGCAAGTCAAATTTAAATCTCCAATTCACCGATTTTATGTGCCATATTGTTTGGAAAAGATATGAATACAACGAATATAAATTTTATAGCAAATTAAGGCCTCATATCTTAGAAAAACATCTTTTCTTTTAGATGTTCACACAAAATTCATTTCTAAAAGATAAATAAAAGCCATTTCCCTCTATCAATTATCGTGCCAGGATTTACAAGAAAAGCAACTTAGGACAGTACCCAAAATCGGAATATCTTGAAACTCTTTCAAAACAAGTAAGTCTTTATCGCCGGTAACGATATAATTAGCACTTCCGGCGACTGCTAAACCGAGGACTTTAATATCGTCGGGATCACGACAAATATCTGGGGATAGAGGGACTGGATCGATCATACTTACCTGTTCCATCAGGAGGTCGCCAATATCATCAACTATTTTAGTAGGAAGTTTGATTTTCAGACGGAGATTTCTCAGAATTTCTTCTAACAATTCGTCACATAGCAAAATTTCATGATCACTAAGACAAACCTCCATAATGGATTCACAGAGGCCACGAGCGGCAAAGGCAGCGATGATAACATTGGCATCAAGGACGATCTTCATGAAATGGCCTTAAAGACGTCCTCGTCGGTTAAGAAACCCTGGGCTTCGGCAAATGGTAGAACCTTCTTTCGAATGGCTCGAAATTTCTCAATAGCTACATATCGCCGAATAGATTCCCTTACGACATCGCTAACAGGTTTGTTTTGCTCCTGACTAAATTTTTGAAGATCTGCCTT
>CAZAZO010000223.1:0-1517 GCA_964489675.1 Candidatus Woesearchaeota archaeon
TTGACTTTTTTAAGAGATTCCTGCTTAGCAGCAAGGGCTTTGGCTTCAGAAACCTTTTTCTCGGAGAAAATGAGGCGGTTCTTTTCCCGGTCTACTTCAATAACTTTGGCTTTAAAAACTTTGTTTTGAAGGTCATCGGGGTGACCTAAGTATTCTCTGCCTAATTGAGAGGCAGGAACAAAACCTCTGACACCCATAAGCCTGACAATGAGGCCGCCTTTGTTGACCTCTAAGCCTCTGACTTCAATAGCATCCTGAGTTTTAAGGCATTGTTCAAAATATCTCCATTTATGGTCAAAAGCAGCTTGTTTAAGGGAAAGAATAATCTGGCCTTTGTCATTTTCTGGAGAAAGGACAGTAATAGTGATTTTTTCACCAATTTTAAGGTTTTGAATGAATTCCTTGGCAAGTTCATAGCCTTTACCTATAACCATGCCTTCTGTTTTAGCACCAATGTCAACTAAAACAGCTTTTTTAGAGATGTCAGTAATGGTACCTTCAATTTGTTCTCCTTTTTTAAGGCCGTGAAGGTTGTATTTAGTGGTTTTAAGAAGCTCCTCCATGGTTTGAGGAGATTTAGAAGAACCTTTTTTAGGTTTCTTGGTTGATTTTGCTGTCATTCATTTAATGCCTGCCTTTCTTAGATATGGGGGTATTATACTTGAAGGAGTGTTTTTGTGCAAGAATTTATATGGGGAAGAGAAAAATAGTTGTGGGAAGAGTTTGAAGCCACAAAAAATCCCGGCTGTGGGGTATTTTCGCGTGGCTGAGAAGCCAGACTATCGTCCCTGCTGAGGCGTTTAACTATCCTGTTCGGAATGGGAAGGAGTGGTTCCACCTCGCTTTAACAACCGGGAAATATTTAATTTTTAATTAAATCTACTAGATTAGTGTTTCTAGAGATATGTATAGATATAAATTATCTTGCAATTTACTACGTGACTTAGCTTTGTTTGGTATATTAGTACTGGTCAGCTAAATACATTGCTGCACTTACACTTCCAGCCTATTAACCTGGTAGTCTACCAGGAACCTTTGTCATAAATGACATGATACCTAATCTTGGGAACGGCTTCCCGCTTGAGATGCTTTCAGCGGTTATCCGAAATCAATGTGGCTACCCAGCAATGCGCTTGAAAGCAACAACTGGCACACCAGGGATTGACTCATCCAGGTCCTCTCGTACTGTGGACGAATTCCCTCAAGTATCTAACGCTTACTGCGGATAGAGACCGAACTGTCTTCGACTTATTCTATTATTACTAATAGGTCTGACTATATCTTCATCCCAATTCATGGGAGGCGACGTATGATGAGTTTTATAAATTTTCTTTTGTTAAAAGAATAAAACCCATCTCAAGTATAAAACTATCAGTCGATACGGGGTAATCTAAGTAAAACTTAGAGAACTTCCCACGGTATTGCCCTCTAAAACGTTCGGTTGTTTTAGTAGGATTCCACCGTTATTAGTCGCATTTTTCATCAGTATTACTACTGAAGGTCGCAAGTTTAATTAC
>CAZAZO010000224.1:0-253 GCA_964489675.1 Candidatus Woesearchaeota archaeon
CTTGCCCCTTGGCACTTTCATGCTCCGAAGCAAACCTCTCCAACGCCCCAATCGCCACCGGTTTATTCTTAATCCCAATAATACAAAGCTTCTCGCACTGATCTTCTTGAGGGCAGACACGACCACAAACCGCCGGAAGCGCATTCTTCTCTTTGATTTTAGCTAAGGCTTCATCTTGTTTGCCTTCGGCGATGAGTTTAATAAAAGCGGGTATATCGATTCCTACAGGACATCCGACAATGCAGGGTTTATT
>CAZAZO010000224.1:263-1507 GCA_964489675.1 Candidatus Woesearchaeota archaeon
CTACCGGACAGCCGGCAACACACTTTGGTTTTTTGCATTGTATACAGCGCTTAGCTTCTGCTATTGCTGTTTCCTGATCAAAAGGAAGTGCAACTTCATCAAAGTCTTTAATACGATCGGAAACGAGTCTTTCTGGGATTTTATTTCTCTCGGTCGGCATATTTATATTATAACTTATTTAACTGCCTGAGCAAATAGGGTTGGAATTGTTCTGATAAAATTCGTTCTATTGAGAACAAATGTTCCACCCATTTTAATGATTTTGTAATTCCCCTCAGCACTATTCGACATAGGAACAATGATATGTTTGTGAGGACTAGTAACTGAAATATTCGCAGTTAAGATCTCACCATTGTAATTTGGTTCAGCCTTAAGATTATAGTCCATAAATATTAGAGAAGGACCAAATTTTGCAGCCACCTCTTCAATTTTTTCAAACCCAGTTATTCCTCTAGCACAAAAAACGACAAACTTCCCAGAATCCCTTACCACACCTCTGTCTAATAAATAAACCCCTGGATTAAGATTATGCGCACCTAGTGACCATTTTAGAGAATCAACCAGTAGATCTCTTGCTCCCCTTCTATCTTCAATAACAATAACGCTCCTGATATTCCGAGGAAGCTCGTCTAACACAGCCTCTGCTTTCTCACCGGGATTCTCAGACCAAAAAGAAATTGGCTCCCATGGGTAGAGCTCACGAGCATTTCTAGTCTTCCCCATAAAATCCAAAGTTCTATCCACCAGTTTTCCTACAACCGATTTTTCAAGAGTTAATGAGTTTGGAAAACAAAGTGAACCACCTATTGGTCTAACTGGAACAACCCTTTCTCTTCCCATATCTCCTAATCTATTAACTGTCATATTAAATTCCTTTTGGGTCTTTTAATCAACCTAACTCCACAATTAGGTGATCGGTCTGATCTTGAATAAAACCGTCTTGTAAACATCCCTTGTCTTCTGCCATGTTGATACAATACACGTACAACATAGTGTTTTGATGCAGGCATTCGCATTATTTCTTCATGGTTCTTTCCATCTTGATCCCAAGGGAGAGTTCCTACCGACCCAGAACTAGGTGAGCTAGTTAGCTCACGCTTTAACACTAATCTTACAAGCTCTGGTCCAGGCTCATACATTTTTGGGTTCCCTCTAACACAAGGAAACATGATACTAATTAGTACTCCAAGTTGAACATCAGAAACAACTCTATATTCAAAACTATCACAGGCCATTTTTGTCAC
>CAZAZO010000225.1:0-1502 GCA_964489675.1 Candidatus Woesearchaeota archaeon
ACAGTCCTTTAGAGAGGGCCCGCAACTCAAAATGTAACAATCTTCTCCCTGAAATGAATCCTCTAAAACTTTCATCTTCTCTTGTAATGGTAAAGAAGCAATCTTTCTTTTCAATTTATTAATTCTAGATATATTTGTAATTGATGTGTTGGAGATATTTTCTAAAATACGATTGCCTATCTTCTCTCTAGAAAAACATCCATTATTTAAGATTTCTGAATTTAAGTTCGCAGACCTTTGCAATTCTCCGTTATCTCTCTTCCAGTCTGAATACGCTAACTTTAGCTTATCTCTAATACTAGATATTAGCGGAATATACCACATACCATCAGTATCATACGGTGGGTTATCAAACACGGTATCCCAAAAGCCCTCAATGAAGTATCTGTTGTCAGGACTAATATAGTCTACGTGGCCACCTTGGTCCGGACACAACACGGGTATACCTGTCAATACAGCCTCGGAAGTCGGGAGCGAAAACCCCTCTCCATATGAGGTTAAAGAAAAAATTGTACTCACATCATACAGGCGTTGCATCTTCTGGTCTGATAAATAATCTAGTATGAAGAACATGTTTTGACGCTTCGGAGATAGAGTTCTAGTAGTGTTTTTTATTTGCTCTAACTCTTTTACAAAATTTTCTTTTGCATAACCTGGTGGTAGATTAGTTTTTATAATCAAATATGCATCATCTTTATCAGACATTTCAATAAGAAATGATCTTATCAAGCTAGTAAAATTTTTCCTATTTACCCACTCAGATATTGCTAATACCACAAACTTACCCTCTATTTTATCTAGAAAGCTTATATCGCCTGATTCAATATCTCTACTCTCTACTAAGTGAGGAATAGTGATTGATTTAACAACCTTATTTATCGTCTGCTGGTTCCACTGGCTAGGTGTGAATACTACCTCTGGTTCATAGACTTCTATACACCTTTGATATTCTTGAGGCAACGTATCTGTTTCCCATGCAAGGACATGATAGTTATTCACAGATCCCTTGATTGTGTCACTTACGGAACAATGTAAATTATTATGAAAGTGCCCTATACCAGGCTTATTCAGTATGATCGGCAATATAGATGTCATGTGCCACACACAAGAATAATCTTGTGAAACAAAGTTATCAAATTCCCCCTGATCTTTAAAATGATATTTATCTATCATTTTAATTAAGTCTGGGCTAGTCCTTGAACTGTGAAAAGATTGTTGTAATTTTCTTGGGTCTAGGGATACACTCAATAATTTTAACTCTACTTCTGGGTGATTCTCTAAAACGCTGTCGAGGCTTTTTAAATAACCTAAAGCAGCGTGACTGTACCCACAAGTTTCGTGAAATTGTGCCACATATAGTAATTTCATTATAATACCAATACTTCTTCAACTGCACTCTCTTCACTACTTGACATAATTGAGTCATGCATTTGCTGTAGGATTTTACTTTCTTCGTGTGTTTCTACAATTTTTGCTCTTAGAGTGTTTGCCCATTTCTTGTA